>JAAZOH010000039.1 GCA_012797845.1 Candidatus Beckwithbacteria bacterium | reverse complement strand
TAACTACTAACTTGTGCTCCCGGCGTGAATCGAACACACAACCTTCTGTTCCGAAGACAGACGCTCTATCCAATTGAGCTACGGGAGCTAAAATAATAGTAGACGAGTTTGTCTAAGACTATATTTTACCAAATAATTCCAAGTTATGAGGGATATTTTGTTTGATACCCTTTATTCTTTTTAGGTCGATAATCATTTGGAAATGAAATATCAGTTTTTATATCATGAGATATTTGTTTTAATTTCTCTAAAGTCTGATAAGGATTAGATATATTTTCTAAAGAATTATATGTTAGATCATAATTTTCTCCATTACCTACGACAATAGTGCCTGAATTCTTTCCAAATAATTTATCGAGTAAATTAACATTAACCGAAAGACTTCTGACCATATCATAATCGGTCATTTCAAAATCCCTGCCAATTATTCCACTTTGGAAAATTACTCTTTTATCAGTAAAATAGTATCTAACAAATTTATAATTCAAAAATCTATAGAAAAAAGAAAGTATCCCCCCGAAAAACATTGCTAATGTCGGTACGACTAAAAATACCACACTTATTGTATCGAGATAAAGATGTTTACTTGATTTTACAAATATTAAAATAATTATAGCTAATATAAATGCAACAGGTATCGGCAATAAATAAGCAACTGCGTAGGGAATAATTTCAGGTTTTCCTTCCCAAATAATTTTTTCGTTTTTATTTAAAATCTGTTCAATTTCATTCATATACTACGTACAAATTGATAATATTTTCATTGTACACATTTACTTAATTTTTTTTAACCATGTATGTCTGCTCTAATTTATACCCAAGTCGTTCATAATATGTACGAACTCCAACTCCAGAAATAATAGCAATTTTAGAAAAACCATGTTCTTTGGCAATCTTTTCAGCCTGAGCAATTAGTTTTCGGCCATAATGTTTGTGCTGTGTAGCCTGCTTTTCATGTTTGCTAAATTCAATCTGCTCACCAAAAACTTGAACTTCCCGAATAATAGCTGCATCTTCTAAAACTGAAAAATACTTAGAAAGTTCATTTTTATTTGGCAAACGTAAACGCAGTAGGGCAAATAAGTGGTCTTTGCTTTCAAAACTTAAAAAGTATTCAGATGCTCCACTTATTTTAATGGGCAATACTAATAAGTCAGGTTTACTAGTTTCATGAACTTGATCCTTGATTTCCCGGCAACGGATACACTGACAGCTAATGTTTTGCTTTTTCATTTCCTCAGCAATCAGTTGTCGCATGTTGGTTTTTTTAGTCCCTGAAGCAGTCCAGCTAGTGGTAATATCTCGAACCAAACGATCAATCCGGCAATATTTGGGGACTAATTTTTTGATTTCAATCAAAGTTTTAGCTAAAATCTTGTCATCATAGCTTTGGTAATTACCCTGCTGCCACAGCTCATACAGCCTAGTTCCAGGCACTACAATACAGGGATAAATTTTGACTGTATCCGGCCGGAAATCTGAATCGGTAAAAATTTGCTTAGCAACTCGGACATCAAGCCTTGGATTTGAACCTGGTAAATTCGGCATTAGATGATAGCAAATTTTAAAGCCTCCATCTCGAAGCAGCTTGGTTGCTTTTCGTACCGCTAAAACGTCATGACCACGACCAATTGTTTTTAAAACTGTTTCATCCAAACTTTGCACTCCCAGTTGAACTTTAGTAACTCCCAATTTCCTTAGCAAAACCACTTCTTTTTTATTAATCCAATCCGGCCGAGTTTCTACACTCATACCTACAATCCGATAGGTAGCGGTTTCATTTAGTTTTTGAGCCTGTTCCAAGGTTTTAGCTGTCTGACCATTACAAGCATCAAAAATAGCTTTTATAAACTGCTTTTTATAAACATTAGGGTATGCCGAAAAAGTCGCCCCAATCACAATAATTTGGATCTTTTGAGGCTTGTGACCAATTGCCTCCATTTGCTTGATTCTAGTTTGCACCTGCAACTTGGGATCAAATTGTAGATTCTTAGCCCGAGCCGCTGCTGGCTCATCACTCATATAGCTTTTGGGCATACCAGCTTCATTAGGGCAATAGATACAATTGCCCGGACATGGCCAGGGTTTCATCATGACCGCAAAAGGCGCTACTCCAGACAGAGTCCGAACCTTACGCACCCTCAAACTAGTCTCCAAAGCCTTATTAGGCTCAATTTTTTGCTCAGTCAGCAAGCTATGATAAGCTTTAATAATTTCCGTATTACTAGGAATTTTTCCTAGTTGTCGAGCCCAACGCCGCTTGGTTTTATCCCAATTAGACAAGTTGGCTTTAGCTAAATCTTGGTATAATAAATCTTTGATAGTTTTCATACTTATACGTATTTTAAAGATAATAATATTAAAAATACGTAAGGTTTTATTGTGCCTTTATCACCGTATCAACAAGTCCAGCAGGTAAAAGACCATTATAATACGATTGGCCTTCATTTTGCCGAAACCCGTAAAAAACGGCTCTGGCCTGAAATTTTACCATTTGTAGCCCAAGTTAAGCCAGGTATGCGGGTTTTGGATGTAGGTTGTGGCAGCGGCCGGCTTTTAACTGAACTAGGTGGTAAAAAAATTTACTATCTAGGCATAGATTTTTCTCAAGTATTAATAGATCAAGCTAAAAAACGTTTTCCCAAGCGTCGCTTTCTGGTTCGTGATATTACCACCTCTGATGGTTGGAAAAACATTGGCCAATTTGATGCGGTTTTTTGTCTGGGAGTTTTTCACCATATTCCGGACCGAAATCGCCAACACGAAGTCATGAAACAGATCTTCAAACACACTAAAGCGGATGGCTTTGCAGTGTTTTCGATTTGGAACCTCTGGCAAACCAGATTTTGGAAATATCATTTTAACCAACTTAGCAAAAAATTGCAGTATAACGACTTTAGCTTTGTCTGGGTTCCCTATTCAGTTTCTGATGGTCAAAAAACCGTTAAACGGGTTTGGCGCTTTTGCAAAGCTTTTTTCCCGGGAGAATTTTTACGTTTAGTCAAACAGACTGGTTTTAGCCTAGACACCTTCTACTTTGCTGCTAAGGGGCAAATCCGGTTATCTATCTTTAATGGTCAAAACTTTTGTCTCCTGGCCCGTAAAAAGGTATAATAACCCTCATAATTTCTAATTTTGATTAGAAATGCTATATGATGGCTGTAGCTTCACCCAAAGGGTGACCACTCCCTGAGTGGCAATTGGTAGACTTGTCTACCGCTAGACAAAGCGCTATCAAGATTTTGAAATTATAGAATTTAACATATTAGATTATGGTGGCTGTAGCTCAATTGGTAGAGCGCCGCTCTGTGGAAGCGGAGGTAGCGGGATCGAAACCCGTCAGCCACCCCCTGGAATAAACACTTAAAAAATATTAGAGAAGCATATGAGAGCATCGACTCAGTAAAAGTAATTGGATTACCATTAACTAGCTAAGATTATGTATGACTAAAAAATTAAAAGTTCCATTTGTAACAGTATACGCTGACTCAAACTTGCTATTTGACACATTAGCCTCAATTGATGATGGGTTTAGCATAATGGAAGAGGTTAAAACGGTTGATGAAAACGCAACATCTTCTGATATAAAAGCGAATCTAAAAGCTGGCTTTTCTATACCAAGTGTCTTTAATCTTTTTAAGATAGGTGCTGATGCGGAATTGAATTCAGATAGAGAAAAAAGTACAAACAAATCTCAAGAAAGTTCTCAAGTCAGATATCATACTTTAGGATCTTTATTGTACAAACTCGTTAATTCTTTAGAAGATCAAAAATTGCTCCAAACTCTGCAAAAAGAAAATGATTTTGACAGAGTTTCCACAGGCTCAATCATTCAAGCTAGTGGGATAGTAAGTTTAAATCCATTAAATAATTCGCTTGAGAAAACTATTCGATTAATAAAAGCCACTGAATTATTATCATCATTTTCCGATTTAACTCCCAATCAGAACCGAAAGGAAATAAAAAAGCAATTAGATCCTATGAAAAAAATGAGAAATAAATTGCAAGAGCTTTTAGATGATATTAACTCACAGGGACAAAAAGCCTTAATTCTTGAAAATTCTGAACTTAACTTTTCTATTCTTTTCTCAATTTATGACAACTTCACAAGGGATATCGCTGGACTTGAGTTTGGTAGTCATACATTTACTGTAATTGGAAAGGTTGTAAATATTTCTCAAGAAGGTGCTGATTTACTTGAGAGATCTTCATTGTCTGTATTTAATAAACAAATGTTCACATCGCTCTTTGATGTCTTTGGAAAGTTAGGAGAAAACTTCAGTATTCCTGAATTCAAAGTACAGCTGAAAGGAAAAATTTTAACAATTATACCAATTGCTATTTATTCATAGTGAATAACCCCTGGATTAATCTTCCTCTAATTGCACCATTTATCTTGAGATCTGATTCAGATTGGCTTGGTCAGTACTCAAAAGATCTCATTAAGTCAGCAAACAAAAAAACAGACGAAGATATCAGAAATTGTTTATTGCATGACTATACTCTTCGCACCGAGATAACACCCTTCCCCTATTATGGCGATCCAATAAAGGCGACAGTGATGGTACTCCAAGCCAATCCAGGGCATGATATGAAGTGGGAAACTAACTCACTAAGTTCTGTAATTCTCGACTATGATCGTAAAAATTTGCTTCATGAGAACAAGATTCCACTTTGTTACACCCAGCCTAAGACAGCTTACTGGCACTACGATGATGGCAGAGTAAATCAGGATTGGTATTGGAAAAGAACTAGAACTATTCGTGAAGTAGTTGGTTGGAAAGCTGTAGCACACAAACTTATGTATCTTGAGATGTTCCCATATCGAAGTATTAAGCTGAGATATCCGAAAACACTTCCACCATCACAGCAATATACTTTTCACTTATTACGAGAAGGATTGAAACGAAATGTGTGGGTGGTGATTACTCGGATGGAAAACCATTGGTTAAAAAACGTTCCAGAGTTGATAAATTATGATCAGGTCATTAGATTAAACAGTAAACAGAATGTATCGTTATCACCAGGTAACATGCAGGAAGATTGCTTTACCTCTATTTGCAATGCCTTAAGAAGCTAGATTACTCAAGAATTACTTGAGGTATTCAATATTTTTCATGGGGAGATATAACGTTGAAAAGTTATGATGAGTGAATTTAAGATACTTGTAGTGATGAATGTTTTAGTTTGGTCAAATTCTGAATTTCACAAAGTCTTCCTCTTACGAACCCCAACTGTACCAGATCATCAAACGCTTGTAGAATATGTTGAATTGCCAAGCTGTCGATTTCAGGCAGGCGACCCCATTATTCTACTTATCCCTATTGATAATAAAAGGCTTCATCTTATTTTTGACTCTACTATAAACAGTGTCTTTTTCATTTGGTTTCGACTGTGATACAAAAATAGCCATTTCATACAAAGAAGATGGTTTTATGCTTATCCACTTATTATTCCCATGAAGAAAGACCAATATAGCCATTACAGCTATTCTTTTATTTCCATTTTCAAATGGGTGATTTTTAATTAGAGAATAAAATAAAGCTACAACTTGATCAACCAAGGTTGGATGTAATAATTTTCCTGAAAAAGTTTGCCTAGGAGCGGCTAATGAAGATTCCAATAACTCATTATTTCTTGTGCAAAAATCAGGGATTGGTTCACCAAATGTCATTAACTCTCTAGCTAAGTTAAAACAAAGATATTCAAAATCATCTAAATCAAGCCATTCCCTCTTAGGCATAAGCTAATTTTCTAAAAGTTTCTCTATACTGCTTCACACCTCGTTTGACAGCTTTTTTAATCTCTTTAGCTTTTTTTGTATTTTTCTTGGTATATTGTTTAATTGCTCGGCTTTGTGCGCTTTCTGTTTTCATATGTATTAGAATTAGAAATAGATTATAACATTATTACTTTAATACAAATTAAAAACAAGTGAAGTTTGTAAATCGAGAAACTATATGTTCAATCGACAGCTCTTATCTCAAACCACTTTTGACAAGCTAGCCCAGACCTATAGCAACAAATTTACCTACAACAAAACCGAGCGAGAAAAATTAGAGTCCCTCCTTAAAACTTGGCGACTTAAAAAAGGCGATACTGTTCTAGAACTTGGCGGTGGCACTGGCGATCTCTCTCCTTTTATTATCAAAAAAATTGGCTCAAAAGGCAGCTTGGTTTTCTTGGATTTTTCTCCAAAAATGATTCAAAAAGCTCAGTCAAAACTCAAAAAATTTCCCAATATTGCTTTTATTAATATTGATATTCACAATTACCACCAAAACCAGCTATTTGATAAGATTGTTATTTTTAATACTTTTCCTCACTTTGCCGACAAAAAAAAGGCTTTGACTAATTGTTATAAGGCTTTAAAACCAAAGGGCAAGCTAATTATTTGCCATAATGAATCCAGATCATCAATCTGTTTACACCATAGTAAAAAACTAATTGAAAACCAAATTTCTTCCTTTCCGGATGATCAAACTGTTTTGGCTCTTTTAGCCAAAATTGGCTTTATAGTTGAGCTTTTTGAAAACAATGAAGGTTATGATTATTATTTGCTAATTGCCTCTAAATCTTCCAAACTTTGATTCCAAGCTTTCGCTTTGCTCTTGACAAAAAACCCTTACATGCCTTTACTAGTAAGGTTAATAAAGTTATTGCCATATGAAAAAGACTATTCTCATTTTTAGTTTAGCTTTACTATTATTTGCCTGTACTAATCAATCAAGCACTCAGAATGCAAAACAGTCCAATTCAAACACTAAAACAAGTACTCAAGATCAAGCTGAGCAGCTCAGTGTTCCTACTACCATTCCTCAAGCCCAAGCTCCAGATTATAAAACTGTTTTAACTCGCCTTCAAAATCTAAGCAGTCAAAAAACTAGCCTCAGCGAGCAATCTTTGGATTGGAGCACTCAAGAAAGCACCATCACTCTAGAAGGAGAAGGTTTCAGTATTTATGAAGCTACTGATGAAGATACACTGGATGGTTTGTTTAGTTCCGCTCAAAGCTACTTAGAAAGTCAAGGTTTTAGTATCGATCCTTTCAATACCAGTAATAGTTCTCCTAGTTTTCAAAACCTTAAAGTTAGCAAAGATCAAATTGCTTGTAGCATAGTTTTAAGCAAAGATGATGTGAGCACTATTACTATTATTTGTGCTCCACTCCCTCAACATTTTAGTAATGGTGAAAATGGAGCTTTATCCGAAAAAGAAGCAATTCAGATTGCAGAAAGTAGCACACAATGCAAACAGGCTGGGACATTGACCCAACAAAGGTTTTATAATGAAAATAGCCAAACTTGGTGGATTGATATTGATGGCGATAAACCTGGCTGCAACCCAGCTTGTGTCATTTATGAAGATGAGCACACGGAAGTCAACTGGCGCTGTACTGGTTTAGCACCACAAAACTAAGATGAAAAATCCATTCTATATACCTAGTCTGATTGCAATTGGCTTTGTAACTAGATATCTTCTTTTACCGCTCATTAAGCAAGAAAATTCATGGCTTCAGGCCGCAGCCATGTTTGTAGTCTTTGTTTTAGGCATCTACCTTATTTTACAAACTGCCAGCATGATCGAAAAAACTACGGCTGTTTTAAAAGACCGTACTGGCCTAGCTGGAGGCTTGCTGCAATCATTGGGAACCGCTTTTCCCGATATGGTTATTGGGGTAGTTTCAGCTATCTTGAGCTTACAAGCTGTAGCTGCTGACCCTATTAGAGCTATCAACTTAGCTATTATTGCTGCCAGTACTACTTTTGGTTCTAATATTTACAACATTTTTCATGCTTCCTGGTGTATGTGGCGCCAAAACCTAGCCAATAGTAGTGATAAAAAAGTATTAATGTTTCCCAAAATTATCCAAGGAGGTATTGTCACTCCTATTACTCACCATAAAAACAAACCACCCAAAAAACAAATTGATGATGCTATTTTTATTTTAGTTTTATTATCTATGCTGACAACAACCGTAGCTTTGGGCATGGTCCTTTTTGGTAAAGTCAGCAATGTGCCAGTTGGGATCACTGGTGATTTATATCAACTAACCAGGCCAATTGGTTTTATTGTTTTAGCCTTAAGCATTGGCGTGCTGTTTTATTTTCGCAAAAGCCATCATGAGACCAAAGAGAAAGAAAGCAATGAGTATTCCAGCAAAAAAACGATTATTATCTGGCTTAACTTGGCAATAGCAGCCATTGTTATCTTACTGGCTGCAGAAAGCTTAATTGAAGTAGTCAGCCATTTTTCCGAAATTGCCCACATTCCCTATGTTGTAAGCGGAGTCGCAACCGGCTTGATCGGCTGTTTGGGTGAAATGATTGTGATTCACAACTTTACGGTTCATGCTTCGGGGAGACTGGCTGATGCGGTCATTGGCGTGGCTATGGATAATATTGTGACTACCACTGGCGCAGCTTTTATTGCTATTTTAGGCGGAATTTTCCTAGGCAGTGAGGCTTTGATTATCATTTTTGTTTTGATGCTTTTTGCCAATACCACTTTAATCCAGCAAATCTCCAAGCTTAAAAACTACCTTTAGCCTCTTTTACTTTTGAGAGCCGTTAGCACTAGGCGTATACTAAAACTAGACTTTTTTAAAATAAAAAATATTACAAAAACGAAGAATTTTTGTGTAATTTTCTAGGAAGATAATACCGATAGTACTAACCGTACTTGAGGTGTTATCTGACACTGAAAATTACCAAAAAGACAAGTTAGTGTGTGTTTCTTTGTTTTAAAAAAGTCTAGAATATGCCTGCACCACCTCCTTCTTCTGGCTTAACCAGTCAAGAAGCTGCTCAACGACTAACGATTTATGGTTACAATGAAATTGCCGCCAAAAAAGTTTCATTTTTAGTTAAATACGGAAAGCGTTTTATCTCCCCTATTTCTTTAATGTTGCTGACTGCTTCGGGCTTATCCTTTTTTAGCCACAAAATTTTTGATGCCTATTTTATCCTTCTACTTCTTCTGCTAAATCAGATTATTACTGCCTGGCAGGAACACAAAGCTGATACTGCTATACAAAAACTCAATCACCGCCTGGAAACCAAACTGCAAGTCCTACGAGATCATTTGTGGCAAGCTATTAGCACCAGAGAGCTAGTGCCAGGTGATTTAGTCAAAGTTAGTGTAGGCTCAGTCATTCCAGCTGATGGCAAAGTCACTGAGGCTTATAAATTTGAGCTTAACGAATCAGCTGTCACTGGCGAATCTCTCCCCAAAGAAAAAAACAGCGGAGACCAGGTAGTTTCCGGCGCTTATGTCATTAGCGGCTGGGCTTTAATAGAAGTGGTAGCTACTGGCAGCCGCACTTATTTTGGCAAAACTCTTTTGTCTGTTGAAAAAATCAACAAACAAAGCTTACTAGAAAAAGATATTCTAACTATTTCCAGATTTTTAACCTTAGTTAGCTTTGCAGCTTTACTGTTACTAACTATAGTCCTTCTTCTCCATCAAGCTCCTATTTTGGAAATTTTGACCCTGGATTTATCCTTGGTGATTGCCGGAGTGCCTATTAGCCTCCCCACAGTCATGACTTTAATTATTGAGCTGGGCGTGGTTGAGCTGAGCAAAAAACAAGTCTTGGTGCGCCGCTTATCCTCGTTGCAAGATTTGGCCAATGTTAATTTGCTTTTGACCGATAAAACCGGAACCCTAACAACCAATAGTATTACGATTCATAGCGTTACACCATTTGGCAAAACAAACATTACTACTGTTTTATCATTGGCCAAACTAGCTTGCCAAGAAGACCCCAACTCAATTATTAGCCAAGCTGTGTTTCGCAAAAGTCATCATCTTCACATCAGTAAAGACGAAGCCTCCATCCTCCACTTTACGGCCGCTGATTCTGATCGCAAACATAGCACCACAGCTGTCAAAATGAAAGGCAAAACCTTTGCTTTAGAATTTGGGGCTCCGCAAGTTGTAGCTAAGCTGTGTAAATTAACAAATAATCAACGCCACCAATTTGAGCAGGAAATTAATAATCTAGCCAGGCGGGGCTATCGTACTGTAGCTCTGGCTAAAAACACTAAACTAAAAAGCCGACACAAAGCCCAACTCCTGGGTATTTTAGCTATTTCCGATCGCTTAAGGCCAGAAGCTGCTAGCGTAGCTAACTATCTCAAACACAATGGGATTGATATGACTATGGTCACTGGCGATAACAGGGCCATTGCTCAGGAAATTGCCAGCCAACTTCGTTTTGGCAAACATACTATTGTAGCTAAATCAGAACTGGAAGCTATTGGTCTTAAAAAATTAAAAGCAGAAGTTTTTACAACTACAGCTGCCTTTGCTGAGATCCTACCAAAAGATAAATATGAGCTAGTGGTTGCAGCCAAAAAATATTTTACCGTGGCCTCAACTGGCGATGGCATCAATGATTTGCCGGCTTTAAAAGCTGCTAACATCAGCATTGCCGTTGCCAATGCTGTGGATATTTTAAAAGCTACTGCCGATATTGTTTTGCTCAGCAATGGGATTTCGGTTATCAAAGATGCTTTATTTGAAAGTAAGAAAATTTTTGCCAGACTCTACTCCTACTCTGTCTATCGGATTTCTGAAAGTCTGCGCCTTATTATCACCATTCTTATTTTAGGAGTTTGGTATCATACCTATCCGCTTACTCCCATTCAGCTGATTTTACTGGCTATTTTAAATGATATTCCTATTATTTCCCTAGCCTTTGATCGCGTGAGAGTGAGCCTTAAGATTCAAAGAGATAAGCTTAAACATCGTTTTGCTCTTAGTACTTTATTTGGTTTGGTGGGAGTATTTAACAGCTTGCTTCTTTTTTTAATCCTTACTCAGTATGCCCATCTTTCTTGGGAATATATTCAAACTATTTATTTTCTTAAATTAACCATCGGCGGCCATCTTTTGGTTTATGTAGCCCGCACTAAAAAGATTTGGTTTAGCTATTTACCTAGTTTGCCGGTAATCATAACTACCTCGATCACTCAACTTATTGCTACTATTCTGGCAGCTACTGGCCTTTTTATGCCAGCTAAAATTTCGCTGCTTTGGATTGGTCTAACCTGGCTTTGGTGCTTACTTTGGATGCAACTTAGCGAATTATCCAAGCAACTTTTTTACAAAAAACTAAACAGTAGATAACATCAGGTTTTTCAATAAATTAGGCGGCTTGGATAAAATCCAAACCGCCTTTTAAACCTTCACTTAAAAACGTACGTTCTGAAGTATTTTATTTTTTCTTTTTAGCAGGCTTTTTCTTAGCTACTTTACGAACGGTTTTTTTAACAGCCTTTTTTACTGTTTTTTTGACTTTTTTGACGACTTTCTTAACTGGTTTTTTAGCAGGTTTTTTCTTGGCAGTTTTTTTGGCAGGCATTAGGTATCACCCCCTTTATAAAGAAGGTAATTTTGACTGAAAAATAAAGGAAAATATCAGCTTAATAAATAATAATAGGCTTTTTACATAACTTGTCAATCTTTAATAAAAACTTATTTTATAAGCATTTTTGATAAATAAATCAGTTTTTTTATCACTATTTTATGTGCTTTTTTGTTTTGTGTTTTAACTATCCAATGTCGTTTAATATTTTATTTACATAACTAGTAATAAAGACTACAATTTGTCTATGTCAAAAAATCCAGATTGCGCTATTTTAGTTTCTAATCTAGTTAAGAAATTCAAAAATTTTACAGCCGTAAATCAGCTTAATTTTTGTGTCAAAAAAGGAGAGATTTTTGCTTTTTTAGGCCCTAATGGCGCTGGCAAAACTACTACTATTAAAATACTAACTACATTAAGCAATCCCACTTCGGGACAAGTCTTAGTAGATGGTTTTAATCCCCAAACACAAGAAAACCAAGTTAGAAAATCATTTGGGATTGTATTTCAGGATTCCAGCATTGATGAAGAACTAACTGCGTATGAAAACATGGATTTTCATGGAGTCTTATATGGATTACCAAATAAAACTCGCAAGCTAAGAATCCAAGAACTTCTAGAAATGGTTGATTTAGCCGATAGACAAAAAAGTCTCGTCAAAACTTTTTCTGGTGGCATGAAACGCCGCTTGGAGATTGCCCGAGGTTTACTTCATAATCCTAGTATTTTCTTTTTAGATGAACCAACACTGGGCCTCGATCCTCAAACTAGAAATAAGATTTGGGATTATATTAAAAAACTGAATCACAAACAAAAAACTACTGTTTTTTTCACCACCCACTATATGGAAGAGGCTGAGCGTTATGCCGATAGAATTGGCATCATTGATCATGGAGAGTTAATAGCTATTGATACGGCTGATAATTTGAAGCGCAGCTATCATGGTAAAACTTTGGAAGATGTCTTTTTAAAATTAACTGGCCGGCAAATTAGACCAGAAAATGGTGAAACTCATATGCAAACTATGATGCGTATGCAACGTCAAAATAGAAATTAACTATGATTGCTATTTATATTCTTTGGCTCCGCCAAATCAAACGCTATATCCGAACTCCTTCTAGAATTATTGGTTCTTTAGGCCAACCGATTCTTTTTATGCTGGCTTTTGGGATGGGCTTTAGTTCTTTATATGCTCGGTCTGGTCAAGGCAATTATATTGATTTTATTGCTCCGGGCATTATGGCTCAAGGCATTATGTTTACGGCTATTTTTGCCGGAGTGGAACTGATTTTTGATCGTCAGTTTGGTTTTTTAAAAGAAACCTTTGTAGCTCCAGTTTCCCGATTTGAGATTATTTTAGGCCGATGTTTAGGTGGCGCTACTATTGCTACTATTCAGGGAGTTTTAATATTTTTTCTGACACTTTTGATGGGCTTTAGGCCAAGTCATCTACTTTATCTGCCACTAGCTTTATTTATTATGTTTTTAATTGGCTTATTTTTTACTAGCTTAGGTACAGCTATAGCTTGCACTATGAAAGATTTTCATGGGTTTCAGCTGATCATGAGTTATCTAGCTATGCCCTTATTTTTCTTCTCTGGAGCCTTGTTTCCTATTACCAATTTACCTTACACGGTTCAAGTCATTACAAACGCTAATCCGCTAAGCTATGGGGTTACAGCCCTGCGGATTTTACTTCTCAATTCCTTTAATAGCCCCTTACTTTTTAATAGCGCTATTTTAATAGCTTTTTCAGTAGCTACTCTAGCTATTGCTAGCTACCTATTTAGCAAAATTGAGCTGTAAGAAATATACCTGCCTATATAGCTTATAATAGCAACCATGAGAAAAGAGGATGGATCTCAGCTAAGAGCTGAGAGTTTTTTCACTTCCCCACAAATAGAGCTAATTCAATTGATATTAGAAACATTAAACCCATATGGTAAACCTCTATTAAGCAAAATTCTAGCTAATTATATGGGATTAGAACCTTTTCATATTTCATATTTATTATCCGGGAAAGCACATACAAATGATAACCATGCCTCATTAGTAGGTATTTATGGAGTTATGGAAGATCTAACCGGAATGAGACCAAAAAACAAAGAACAACTGCTTAGAATATTAATTATTTGCGGCCTAATTGAAAGAGGTGAAACTGTTTTAAATTTGGGGACTGAAACAGAGCCAGTACCACATATTTATAAAGAATGGAAGTTGCTATAATATGACTATTAATAATTTGCAAAATTATGTCTAAAATCAAAAAAGCTATCATTCCAGCCGCTGGCATTGGCTCCCGTTTTTTACCTTGGACTAAAGCCATGCCAAAAGAAATGTTGCCCATTATCAATAAACCAGTGATTCAGTATGTGGTTGAAGAGTGCGTAGAGGCTGGCATTGAAGAAATTATTATTGTGACCGATAGCCGCAAACGCTCAATAGAGGATCATTTTGACTATGCTCCACTTCTAGAAGACCAGCTAGAAAAAGCCGGTAAGCAACAGCAGCTCGCAGAAATTCGTAAAATTGCTGACATGGCAGATTTTATTTATATCCGCCAAAAAGGCCCGTATGGCAATGCTACTCCAGTTATTTCTTCACGCCGAGCAGTCGGCAATGAGCCTTTTGTAGTGGTTTGGGGGGATCAATTTACTTGGGCTCAACCTTCAAGACTTAAACAATGCCTTGACGTTTTTAACGCTCACCAATGTCCCACCTTTGCTGCCATCAAAGTCAATGATGAACAAAAGAAACATGCTGGTATTGGCCGACTAGAACCATTTGAGGATAATGTTTTTACCTTGAAAGAAATCGTGGAAAAGCCTGGCGCTGAAAACGCTCCCTCCGATATCATGGTCTCCGGAGCCTATCTTTTTACACCAGATGTGTTTCCTATTTTAGAAAATTTACAACCCGGCAAAGGCGGCGAACTATGGCTGGTTGACGCCATTAATCAGCTTTGCAGACAGCAGCAATGTTTAGCTGTTGAAATCAGAGATGGCCGCTTTCAAGACACTGGTAACAAATTAGCTTATCATAAAACTGTAGTTGATTTTATGCTTGAAGATCCGGAAATTGGCGAAGCAATAAAAGAATACTTCAAAGCTAAAATAGAACATGCAGGTCAACCCTGAGCTTCTCTATAGTGAAGTTAAAGAACTTGAATTACTTATATTAGATATCAAGGGCGAGTTTTCATTCAGAGACGAAGCGGTATTTGAAATTACCTACATTTCCTCTTTAGTCAGCCAAATAGAAGATTTATATGATAGCAACGAAGTTTTTCCCAAAACTACTACCATTAACTTTGGCGAGGAAGTTTTAGAGTGCAATGTAGCACTTATACGAGACTTAAGACCCATTGCTTTACTGGAGGGCTCAGTTTGTCAAGTTTTCAGAATTACTCACTCTAAACAAGTTGATCTACTGGAAATAATGCTTATAAAACCAGAAATTGGATTAGATGATAGGTTATTTTGGCGTCAGTATATTTTTAGAGTTCCTGCTACTCAACTAAAGGCTGAGAGCTTATTGCAAGATTTTTTGTAAGTAAATTTAATACACATCATCATGATTTCCAATTTTTTCAATGTAAAATACCATTTGGCCTTTTGATGATTTCCTCGATCTAAGTATAGCTCTGAGATGGCTTATTTCTGAATTTGCTCCTGTTATATCTCTGAAACTTAATCTAAACATGTTCTTAAATTTACCTCCTTTGATTGATGGTATTTTTTTTATAGGAAATTGTCCTTCATACTCATCACTATTTAATAAAGCCAAAGCTTCAATTATTAAACCACTTAATCTTTTATCTTTTATTGCTTTACATATTTCTCGCACATCATATGTAATTCTTAAACCATGAACTTGATGCTCCTTTGTTTCTTCTATTAAAGTAGTATCTGAAGAGTCTCTAATTAGACTTATAGCCCTATGTCTAGTAGTGTTAGGAAATTCTCCTGGCCCACGATCAGCTCTTCTTGGGTTTTTTTGCATCCTCGGTTTTTTTGAAGGTGAAATTACTAGCGCTTGCCCCCGAGATAGTCTTTCATCCCTTTCTTCTTGAGCTTGCTCAATAAAGCTATCCAACCATTTATCAACCAACTGCAATACCAAATTTTGAAGGATAGTTTCTCCTTGTTCGCTTAATAAAAGAATAATATTGTGTCTAAATAAATTATTTTTTATATCAACATTAAATTGGCAAGACCTACCTTCAATTTGAACTCTCATCTCAAAACAACTTGCATCAGCTGAGCGAAAAACTATTTTTACTTGCAAATCATCGTCACTAATTTCCACAACATGTTCACCTCCTAGCCTTTTTAAACTTTTAGCTATATTTATTTTTTCTAATAATTCATTTTTATCAATCACATCTCCGTCAGTTTCTAGCAAACTGATCAAGGTAGAGAGCTCTTGTTCCCTAAAAAAAGATCCGTCAAACAAATCAATAACATCTAGAATTGATCTAGCAACAACTCGATATAATGGTGAAGAAGATCTGTCTTTAGTAGCTATAACAAACATCTTAGTAATCGCATCTTGTCCAACTAATCCCAAATATTCAAGTAATTCTTTTTGGGTGGATAGTGTGCCATTTGATAAATAAATCTGCAATGCTTTTATGGTATTTTTTTCTTCATTAAATTCCCCTTTTATTAAGCTAGTATGGGTTCTTTTTCTAAATGATGTTATTTTTTTTAAGATAAAAATTAAAACTTCTATTTGATAGTTTGGAATATTTTGCGTTGCTAAGTATTCAGCTAAGATACCTTCTTTTTTTTCAAATTGTTTGGATAATTCAAATAGTGCGCCCAACCCAACCGCCAAATGCTTATCATAATCATTGACCTCTGTCGTATCAACAAGAGGGTTGTAGTGCTCATCTAATCTAGAAGCAAAAAAAGTCTTACGATGGTCAACTAAAAATTGATCAGATCTGACAAGCGAAGCAATCATAAAAAAGCGTAAATAATCTTCTTCTTTCAAATCTTTTGAACTTAAAAAAGTAGTAAAGGAGACTTCTCCCAATCTTGTTGTTACTACTCCGGTATATTTAGCTATTTCGCTTTCAACGCCAATTGAAAAAAATAAAGCTGTAGCTATATGATCAGCTTGTGTTTCAATAGCCAGATCTCCAGTAATACCACGAGGAACTTGATCCATAATCATATCTCTGAATTTGTCTAAATCAAACATTATTTGTTGATAAGCAACCATTCTATGAATAAGATTCAAAGAGCTAAGCAACCCCTCCTTGGCAACTTGTTGACCAGATATCTCCAAAGATTCTGGAACTTTCCTACTAAAATCAATTAGAAAGTCTGGAGCGACATTTAAGGTATAGTCGGGTATATGATCAGCTATTGTTTGAACCAAGCTATCAAAACCTTTTTTAACTTGAGGATTATCTAAAAGTTTTCTTAATGTATCAGTTATATATGGATTAAATTTCTCCCTTTCTCGCATATTCTGATATTTTAGCAGATCTGTAATTTTGGAATTTAAGCTTAAACCTTACCGGACATGTTTAGCATTAAGCTCTTTTTTGCGCAGTCGCAAATGTTTGGGGGTTACTTCTAGCAGTTCATCGGCAGCCAAAAAGGTTAAACATTGCTCTAAAGACATGTAAACGGGTGGAGCAATATGGACCGCAATATCAGCCGTAGAACTGCGCATATTAGTCAATTTTTTGCCTTTAATAATATTAATGCCCATATCATCTTTTTTACTAGACAACCCTACAATCATACCTGCATAAACATCAGTTCCCGGCGCTACAAAAGTTGTACCCCGTTCTTGAGCATTGGCAATACTATAAGCAGTAGCTTTACCTTGTTCAATGGCTACAAACACCCCATTGCGGGGA
Source organism: Candidatus Beckwithbacteria bacterium (assembly GCA_012797845.1). Taxonomy (NCBI): domain Bacteria; phylum Candidatus Beckwithiibacteriota; species Candidatus Beckwithbacteria bacterium. Next base: position 24,758 of record JAAZOH010000039.1, on the reverse strand, counting down.
TTAATAAGTGCTTCACCTACTGCTTCATAACCTAAATACAAGCTATTGATAACTCCAAGCCCAGAAGTTTCAGTCAGCAGCTGACTGCGAAAGCCAATCAAGTTGTTCGTCGAAATTTTATAGTCAAAACGGGTCCCGGTGCTGGTTTGTTGCATATTGACCATTTCACCCCGACGCTGGCCCATAGCTGCAATCACCACTCCTGCGTGAGACTCTGGCACATCAATCGTAACTAACTCATATGGCTCAGTTTTAGATCCATCTTTTTGCCTGTAAATTACTTCTGGCCGACCCACACTAAATTCAAAACCTTCCCGGCGCATAGTTTCAATTAAAATTGCTAAATGCAACTCACCCCGACCAGAAACAATAAAGCTTTCACCAGTTGGACCAGGCTTAAGGCGAAGAGACACATTGCTTTCCAATTCTTTTTCCAGTCTTTGTTTGATTTGCCTGGAAGTGGTAAATTCACCATCCTGGCCTACAAACGGCGAAGTCGACACGCTAATCTGAATTTGCATGGTGGGTTCGGTAATTTCCAAAGACGGTAAGGCTTCTAAATGTTCCACATCACAAATAGTGTCACCAATTTTGACCTGCGAAAATCCAGTGAGAGCTACAATTTCACCCACCTCGGCTTCTTCAATTTCCTGTCTTGATAAGCCGTAATAATTAAATAAATACTCTACCCTAGCCTGTCCAATTTTTTGTTCATTCCGCATAATGGCCAAGGCTTGATTAGTTTTAATGCTACCCCGGGCAATTCGGCCAATGATGTAACGGCCTTTATAGCCATCATAGTCAAGATTAGTCACCTGCATCTGGAATGGGCCATGATTATCCCCTTGTGGAGCTGGTATAACTTCAGTAATCACTTTAAAAAGCGGAAACAGATTTTGACTATCAGTAATAGTAGCTGATCCTTCTCCTTGAATTTCATAGGAAAATCCGGCCACACCATCTTTACCAATCGCATAAAGTACTGGAAATTCCAGCTGAGCTGGATCAGAAGCTAATTCTAAGAAAAGATTGTTAATTTCTTCCAAGACTTCTTTGATGCGCTGATCTTTGCGGTCAATTTTATTAATGATCACAATCGGCGTCAGACCTAGTTTAAGAGCCAGAGATAAGACATAACGGGTTTGAGATAAAACCCCCTCAGCGCTATCAACCAAAAGCAAACAGCCATCAGCCATATTTAAAACCCGTTCCACTTCCCCAGAAAAATCAGCATGGCCTGGTGTATCTAAAATATTGATCTTATAGTCCTGCCACATCACAGCTGTATTTTTAGCTAAAATGGTGACACCGCGTTCCCGCTCCAAGTCATTACTATCCAAAATCGTAGTTTGCTGCATTTCAGCCTGGTACGACTCAAAGACATGAGCTTGCTTGAGCACATTATCAACCAAGGTAGTTTTACCATGGTCAACGTGAGCAATAATAGCGATATTTCTAAGTTTATTTTGATCCATACTAGTTTTTTAGTAGAAAGAAGTATTGTACTGCTAATTAAGGAAGAAAAACAGTCTAAAACTAAGTCGAGTATTCGATATACAGTTGTTCATTATCAGACTCTAATTGCTTAATTTGAGCATGAACATTATCAAGGGCTGGTTGTAAATAGGGTTTTTTACTAAAATTTAGCTGGTTATTAAGCTCTGCCCAATGCTGCCATAATTGTTTGCGACGATTATCAATAGCCTTTTTAATCAGTTCAAACTGAGCATGACGACTTAGGCGATGCCACTCCTCAAACATCCCTAAAACTTCAACTTTATACTCACCCAAATCAATTGCTTTTTGCAAAGTTAAGTGAGCATTAGATACCGGCTGTCCTGCCGGAATCTGCTCACCAAACTCCATTGACTCATCGCTATTAGGCATAAAAATAAAATGTGTACTTTAAAAGCATTATAGCATCAGGTATCCTATTTATACTGCTCATGAAAGCTTATACTGGACTGACCACTGCCCAAGCCCAGGAAAAATTATCCCGCTTTGGCTTTAATGAAATTTCTCAACTCAACAAAGTTTCACCTTTGGAAATTCTGTTGCGTCAAATCAGTGGTAATTTTGTCATTTTTCTACTGGTTATCGGTGCTTTCACCTCTTTTTTAGTTGATGAAGCCTTGACTGCCTACACCATCGTGGCTGTGATTATCATGGTTACAGTAGTTGGTTTTATTCAGGAGTTTAAAGCTGAAAAAGCCATTAAAGCCCTCAAGAAAATGGTCATGCCAACAACCATTGTAATTAGAGACGGGCGCGAACAGGAAATTCCAGCTCAAGAACTAGTTCCTGATGATATTGTCAAGTTGAGAACCGGCGAAAAAATCCCAGCCGATTGCCAGATTTTAGAAGCTGCTAATTTAACAATTAATGAAGCCATGCTAACCGGGGAATCTAAGGAGATTACTAAAATTCCTTGCAGGCCTGGACACAAACTCAAAAAACTTAATCAGGTTTTTATGGGCACTACTATTATGAGTGGGACTGGATTGGCTTCCGTACTTCACACTGGCATGAATACCGAGTTTGGCAAAATCGCCAAGCTAATTTCGACTGCCGAGAAAGAACTCCCCTTACAAAAACGGGTCAACCAAATTGCTAAAAAAATGGCTCTGATTGCTCTGATCGTATCTTCGATTGTGGGTTTTTTGATGATTGTACGGGCCGAAAGCCTCAGCTACCACACCATTGTTGAGACTTTGATTGTGGTCATCGCCCTTTCGGTTTCAGCTTTCCCAGAAGGTTTCCCTATGGTTTTGATTTCAACCCTTGGCAAAGGCGCTTATCGCATGGCAGCGCAAAACGCTATTGTTAACCGGATGTCGATTATCGAAACTTTAGGTGAAGTTACGGTTATCTGTTCAGATAAAACTGGGACCATAACTACTGGCAAAATGACAGTCAAACAAATCTTAATCGCTGGTAAAAGCTATGAAATCACTGACTCAATTTTGTATAAATCTAAAAAAATTAAACTCGCCAATCATCCTCAGCTATACCAACTTCTACAAGCTGCTTTGCTTTGCAATGAAGCTGTTGCTACTAAACAAGAAAACGAGACAATACCAACAATAAATGGCAGCCCTACTGAATCAGCTTTATTAGCCTTGGGCTTAAAAGCTAATTTGCAAAAAGAAAGTTTTGACTTTGAAAAAAGTGCTGATATCCCTTTTTCTTCGGCTCGAAAATTGATGACTGTAATTGGTAAGCAAGACAAACAATATCAAGTTTTTAGCAAAGGCGCCCCAGAAGTAGTTTTGAAAAATTGTAATTTTATATTAAAAGACGGCAAAACTAAACGCTTGAGCCAAAAACAAAAAGAGGTGCTTATTGCTCAAGATAAAACCCTAGCTCAAACTGGGATGCGGGTTTTGGCTCTGGCTACTAAAACTTTACCAAAACTTAGTCTGTCTCAAGCTGAAAAAAGTCAAACTTTTCTGGGCTTTATTGCCTTGATTGATCCACCCAGAAAATATGTCCACAAAACTATTGCTTCCTGCCATAAAGCTGGTATTGCCGTTAAGATGATTACTGGCGATAGCCCAGAAACTGCCCAGCGTATTGCCCACCAAGTCGGCATCAAAGGTGAAGTTTTAACTGGAGCAGATTTAGAGCAACTTAGCGATACCGAGCTGGAGGCTATGATTGCTCAAACTGCTATTTTTTCCCGGGTTAAACCAGAACACAAGATCAGAATTGTGGCCGCTCTGAAAAAACAAGGTGAAATAGTGGCTATGACTGGTGATGGGGTCAATGATGCTCCGGCTATTAAAGAAGCCCATGTCGGCATTGCCATGGGTAAAACTGGTACTGATGTCTCCCGCGAAGCTGCTGATTTAATTATTAAAGACGATAACTTTAGCACCATTGTGAAAGCTATTCGAGAAGGCCGGACTATTTTTAACAATATCCAAAAATTCATTACTTACCAGCTATCGTGCAATAGCTCTGAGCTGATGATTATGTTTTTAGCTGTAGTTATTGGCCTACCAACTCCATTCCTACCGTTGCAAATTTTGTTTATGAATTTAGTGACTGATAATTTACCAGCTATTACTCTAGGTTTTAACCCGGCTTCTTTAGACGTTATGGAAAGTAAAGTTAAAAAGCACACCGGTTTGCTTAATAGACAGCTCGTTAAACAACTTATCATAGCTGCCACAACTATGGGCGGACTTACTCTATTGGTTTTTATTTTTAGTTTAAAAATTTTTGATCAAGGTTTAGTGGTGGCTCGAACTACGGCTATGGTAACGCTTATCTTTTTCCAAATTCTAAACGCTTTCAATTTCCGTTCCTTCCGCTACCCTATGAACCACATTCCTTTTTTAACCAATATTACTTTGATTTACGCTTCAGCTATTTCTGTTTTACTAACAATTATCTTGATTTACTCACCCTTGGGCCAGGTTTTTGGCACCACCCAGATCGAGCTAGCCAATTGGGTTTTCGCCCTGTTCTCATCTATTTTTGTGGTGATTGTAATGGATGTGTATAAAAAATCACAGCAGATCAAAATTTTGGAAGCGATTAATAAATTGGGAATCAAATCCTAAATTATAAAATTCAATATCTATAATTACTCTTTCTTTGAGAACCTGTTCCAGCCCCAGGTGAACCGGGGTGGATTGGATACGTATGACTTTCATGGCGTTGATCTATTCTATTTGGGTCAAGTCTTGTTGAGCGTGGACACAAAGAGGTATCACCAGCCAAATATTGACTTATCGCTTGACCTATTTCTCCAGGTTGTTGTAATGTAAATTCATCTATAATTCTAGCAGCATAAAGTCTTCTTTCCCTATCAGCCACTATATTATTTCGATCTGTTGGTTTCAGCAAAACACACAAGGCATCAACAACACCTTGATCATCAATAGCAATTAAACAATCCTCAAATTTTATTTCGACACCCATATATTTATAACTGTAAATTTTTGTTTTTAACAGTTTAGGTTGTGCGCCCAGGAGGAATCGAACCTCCATCGAGGGCTTAGAAGGCCCTTGTTCTATCCATTAAACTATGAGCGCATAGCTTAAACCTACAAACTGCATTTTAGCTTTTATTATCTTTTTCTTCAATAAGGGGTGCAAATTATAAAAACTTGGGTTATAATAGCGTCAGGCTGGAATTTCCCCATCCATATTCAATTGATAACCCATTGAACTGGGGATTTTTTGCGCCCAAAATTCTGGAAAAACACCTTAGCTTTTCGTCCTTATCCTCCGGTTCGAAACCCAATTTTTAGCTACAAATCAGTTATATAAAATATATGAACTATTTTAAGCGCATAGCAAACCTGGCGCTACCTTACTGGAAACAGATTGTTGTCATTAGCTTGTTAATCTTGGTCATATCCGGATTAAGCCAGGCTGAGCCGATTGTGCTCAAACAAATCACCGACGCCATCGTTAATCAAGGTCAAAATTATCAAGGAACTATCCCCAAAACCATTGTTTTGTTCCTAGGAATTTATCTGGTCGTTAAATTGCTCAATGTTTTAGTAAATAGGTTTTCTTGGCATTTAGCTACCTTATTTACTTACAAGCTTAGGTTTTCCTTAAGAGAACAAGGCTTTGAACACTTACTATCTCTGTCCCAACGGTATTTCAATGAAAAACAGTCTGGCCAACTCATGAGCCAACTTGACCGCGGTAGTACTCAAATTACCCAGATTATCAATAATTCCGGCATGCACTTTTTGCCAAATCTGGTCGCTGCCATTATTGGCTTGATTATTGTCATGAATTTTAATTTTTGGATTGGATTATCAATTGTACTGGTTTTTATTCCCGTAGCTTTGTTTAACTATTGGCGCTTCCGCAAAAATGAAAAGTTGGAGCATAGTGAAAACTTGCTTTATGACAATCAATATGGTCATTTCTGGGAAACTATTTCCTCAGCCAAAATTATTAAATCTTTTGTAGCCGAAGCCTTTGAGCTAAAACGGCTACAAAAATTTAATAAAAAAATATTTACTATTCGTAAAAAAGCTGAGCGTAACCATAATATTTTTGTCTTTACTGATCTATTTTTAGAAGCCTGGATTTGGGTGGTTTATGCTTGGGTTGTCTATCTGACCTTTAAAGGCCAGTTTTCTTTGGGAACTATGGTCTTAGTCCTGTCTTATATTTACATTATTAGAGAACCGCTCTGGTTACTCAATTGGGTCTTTTGGGAAGCTAAGCGGGCTCAAATTGGCGCCCGGGAGTTTTTTGGGATATTAGATCAAAAGCCGGATATTGTTTCGCCAAAACACCCACTACCATTCAATGAGATTAGTGGCCGCATCACTTTTGATCACATCAGTTTTGCTTATGCTAAAGGGGCTGCGGTTTTTGACAAAGTGAGCTTTGACATTACTCCTGGTCAAACCTGTGCTCTGGTTGGTAAATCCGGAGCCGGTAAAACTACGGTGGCTGATCTTATTAATCGTTTTTATGATGTCCAAAAAGGTAAGATTTTGATTGACGGTCATGATATTAAAAAAATTGATCTAAAAGCCTTGCGCCGTAATATCGGTTTCGTCACTCAAGAGCCATACCTTTTTGCCGAAACTATTGAGGAAAACCTACGTTACGGTAACCCTAAAGCTACCTTGGCTCAAATGAAAATAGCTTGCCAGGTGGCTCATGCTCATGAGTTTATCAAAGCTCTACCTAAAGGGTATAAAACTAAAATTGGCGAACGGGGTGTCACCCTTTCCGGTGGCCAAAAACAGCGCTTAAGCTTAGCTCGAGTTATTTTGAAAAACCCACCCATTTTGGTTTTGGATGAGGCTACCAGTGCTTTAGATAGTCACTCAGAAATGCTTATCCAACAAGCTTTGGAAAAGATCACCAAAGGCCGTACTAGTATCATCATCGCTCACCGCTTATCAACCATCCAAAAAGCAGATTGTATTATCGTACTTGGTGATGGTGGGATTTTAGAAATGGGCAATCATGAGCAACTGCTTGCCAAAAAAGGTCTCTATGCTTCACTCTTTGCAATCCAATCCGGCCAACAGGAGCTTTTGAAAGAGTGGGAGCTAGAGTAAGTTAGCTCACTAAAGCCAGTTTTATAGCTGCAGCCAAAATGAGCAAAACTCCAATAGCTCTAATACCATAAACTCGCAGTGTATGTTTTTCTAGCAAATCCGGCAGTTTCCATGAAGCTAAAACGCTAACAATCAGCACAATTGGTGAAGTTAGTAGTGATAAAGCCGAAGATAAAGTCACATTATAGGCAAAGGCACTAAAAAGAGAAAGCGCACCAATAGTTGAAAAAAGACCACTAGCAAACAGCGGTTTGATTTTAGCAAAAGGAATTTTAAAATTTTTAAAGCCAATTATCGGAATTAGAGCTAGGACAAAAAACATACTGATCAAATCACCCCAAAACATAAAAGTAAAAGAGTTAAGCGTCTTTAATGCAGTGCCAGCCGCTAAATTAGATAAGGCATGACAAATTTGCTGCAAAATAATTAGAAAAGTAGCCAGGCTAAAGTAGTTTTTGATAGACATTTTTTCATCCATGGAAACCAAAATTGAGCCCAAAATCATAATTGCAATCAGAAGGTAATTAATAGAACTAAAGCGTTCGCCTAAAAAAGCAAAAGCTAAAATAGCAATAAAGGCTGATTGCAGCTGGAAAAAAGGTGCAAAAGTCGAAACATCAACTTTATAAATAGCAGTAGTGAAAAAAATATTACCAACAAAAAAAGCCAGAGCATACAGAAAAATCAAAAGCCAATTCCCACTAGGAAAACTGACTGGAAACAAAACCGGAATCATCAGCAAAAAAGGCACATAGGTCAAATAGTAGTAAACCAAAAAGACCCAATGATTGACAATACCATGCTTGCTAGCCAGTTTTTGGCTAATACTTGAAAAAGCAAACGCAAACGCTGCTAAAAGTGATAAACCCACATAAGGCAACATATACTTATATTAATGCTCGCTTAAGCTCTCCTTCTTTAGAATTTTAACTATTTCCTTACCATCCATACTTGTTATAAATTCAAGCACTTCTTTTTTCTTTGGCTGTGTAATAACTTTGAATTTTCTATATATATTTGGTTGCAATTCATATCGTTGAGCATCCTGAAAGGAAATCAATATATTTTCATAAACCTCAATTCCAGGTTTAACTAACCGATTTTTATCTAGTGTTTCAAAAACGATAAAAGGAAGATTGCTTTGATTTTCTTTATTTTCAAACCTCATTTTGCTCTGTATGAATAAAAATGCAAAAATTGAAATTAAAGTTAAGAAGAAAAACATATAAAGCAATGATTGTAAAATTGACAACCAGATAATAATTGGTTCCTTATTGAATGCTATTAAGCCTATGTAGAAAAATGATGAAGAAAAGAATATTATTAGCAAAACTAACAACCACAATATATGGTGTGTTTGTAACCTTATTTTATAACTAATAAGATCATTTTTTTTCACCTTCCAAATATTTATATATGGATATGGATGAAAATTCCAAATAATCCATACAATCGCAATGCCTATAGTGAAAGCAATAAAAGAGAAAGGTTTTATTAATTCTTTATTTATAAAAAGTCTTGTAACAAAATTTTGATTAAACAATGGAAGCAAAGTAGTTAATATGGATATTGCTAAACCAAAAACTGAAATTATTGGTTGAAAGAAGTCGTTATTTTGTTTACTCATACTCTTTGTGACCCCTGCGGGAATCGAACCCGCCTTTTGAGGATGAAAACCTCATGTCCTAACCGATAGACGAAGGGGCCAAATTTTCAATTGTCAAAAAGCTAATTTTGACCATGATATTATACAAAAAAAATCCCAGGAAAACAGCTTGACTTATTCACCCTGATTAATAGCTGAAATATACGTAGTTGTAAGCGTTTTACTCTCTTTAGATTTTACCCAAACTAAAACGTTTTCTATTTTTATAAATCCGATACTAACTGGCAAGGCAGCAATTTTAACCTCGTTATTTTGAGAGTTAAACGATTGATCATTTTCATCTTGGTTTACATCAAATAATGTTACCCTAAGGCCATTGCTTTTTTCTTCTATCTCACAACTATCAAAACTTTGACTAATAATAATATCTTGTTTACTTAATGTATTTTGAGCCAGAAGATCAAATTGGATAGCTTGAAAATCCTGACCATCACTAGCTAGAAAAATAGTCATCATACCGTCAATCACTTCGCTACGTAGATATGGCCCAATCGCCTCTTCAACTCGGGGATAAATAGCTTCAGCAAAAGGCTCTTGCCAATATTGCTCAGATTTAGCTTCTCGCACACTAACTGCAGCCAGCTGATTTAAAGCATTGAGCTGGCCAATCACTACTCGCCGATGAGAATAAAGTTGAGCCGCCGGATTCCAGTAACCTGAGCAAGTTACCAAAGCTACTTGGGAAATATCCCGCTCACCATAAATTTTTTCTTTAGGAAAATTGTCCAAAGGATAATCTGTAGCTTCGATAACTTTATAAATCAAAACTTCATTTTGATCGTTATAAACTTCAAAGGTATCGCCAATTTGTAGATTACGAAGATTATAAAAAACCGCTGGCGCACCGCCTGGCACATCCAAGTGGCCGCTAAAAACACTGCTACCTAACTTGCCCGGAGCATCACCAAACATATACCAACCAACTTGAGACGCATCTTCAGGCACTTCCATTTCTTCGGTTTCGGCGTCAAAACCAACCTGAACTACTTGGGTATCCACGTTAATCTTAGGAATGATAATACGAGTCGGAATTGGAGTCGGTTTAGGAGTCGGAGTTGGAGTCGGTGAAGCAACTGGGTTTTGAGCCAGCTTTACAGTTTTAGAGTTATACCTACCAACTTCAGAATTAAAAATAAAACCATAGACTGTCAAAATTATGACAATCAAAATTACATTAATCAGCAAAATCTGTTTCCAGGAAAAAAGTCCGATTTTTTTAATACTACTAAACATATATCTATTGTGCGCAAAAAAGTAAACTTATTGCAACTTCTGATTGGTAAAGGCATGCGTCAGGGCAATTGCTAGGCCGTCAGCGGCATCATCTTGTTTAACTTTTTCTTTGAGTTGAAGTTGAAACTGCACCATAGTTTGAACCTGTTTTTTCTCAGCCCGACCATAGCCAAGCAAGGCTTGCTTGACTTGCAAAGGTGTGTAATCAAAAACCGGCAGTCCAGCTTGTACTCCAGCTAAAACTATCACCCCCCGAGCATGAGCAGCTAAAATAGCTGTTTTAGCATTGGTATTAAAAAATAAACTTTCGATCGCCACTTCTTCAATCTCGAATTTTTTGATAATAGTGGTAATTTCTACATAAATAAGCTCGAGTCTGCGAGCAAAAGGTAAGCCCACTTTAGTTTCGAAGCAGCTGCAGTCAATATACTTTGTCTTACTGCCATCTTTGCTAATAACCCCCCAACCTACTCTGCCATAACCAGGATCAATGCCAAGAATATTCATATATTTGTTGATATACTATTGTGCTGGTATAATAACTTGTCTCAATTGGTAGATTCAAGCTACAATTGAATAATCGGGCCAGTAGCTCAGTTGGTAGAGCACCTGCCTTTTAAGCAGGGTGTCCTGGGTTCGAGTCCCAGCTGGCTCACATTAACTTCATGAATGACCACTATACCTTCCTAAAAATTGATCCAAATACTTATCGCGGTGAATACGATGCTTATTTTCAGAGAGCTTCTGAATATATTACTAACGTGATAATGTTGACTAATTCTCTTATCCTAATTCTCATAACCTGTTTTATAGAGCTGGGAATTGGGCTACCAAAAGACAGTATGGTTGGTACTTTTATCAGAATAATCCGCGACAATAAAAAATCTCATCCCAAACTCTCAAAATTATTACATCTATTACATAATGTAAATAAAATAGTAAACCAAACAAAACACAGCCTGATCGGAATAAATGAAAACCCAAATGAAACTGGAATAATTTTTTGGGATTTAAAAGAGAAAAAGATGCAAACTCTTACGCACACAGATATCAAAGCAAACCTAGCTACTATGTCTAAAGCAATAAAGATGGCATCAGAAATTCTAAAGTCAGTACAAGAAGATCATTCTTAAACCTAATAATTATTCTATTATCTTTTTTATAAAACTATTTTGCTTACCCTTTACTGCGCAGGCACTCACCTAAACCCCTTTTATTTGATAAGCCTTTCCAGATTGGTGATTAATACTTTATGTTCCAAGCTAACATCATTACAATGCGAGGGATTCTGGAATTACTATTATTTATCATAATACATTTTCTGATCCTATAAAAGATAGTTATTTTGATTTATAGCTGCAACCATCCTATTGCAGTCTTATAATGTTTCTGTTATTTTGACAACAGAGTTAAAATTTAATTTTTACTTGAAAACACATCAATGGAAGAATCAAAAGAACATTGTGGCTTGGTAGGTATTTATCTCAAAAAACCAAATAGTGCCCTTTTATATAAGCTTCTTCTTCAAGGCCTTTACGGCTTACAACATCGCGGCCAGGAAGGTAGTGGAGCCTATATCCTTTCTAGTGACGGGCTAACGCTCATTCGCCGTGAAGATGGCCCGGTGGAACGACTTTTTGAAGACGGTAGTTTAGCAAGACAAATTGACAACAAAAGCCCTATTATTGGCTTGGGACATACTCGCTACTCAACCTCAGGCGATCCTGATGCCAACCAACCTTTTTCCAGCGCTGACTTTATTTTAGTTCACAACGGCAATATTACTAATGCTCGAAAATTAGCAAAAAAAATTAACACTCCACTTAGCAAAAACTTTCAAAGTGACACTGATATTTTTTTCAAATATTTACTTTCCAGCAAGGGCCGTAGCATTGAAACCAGAATCCGTCATGCTTTAGAAAATACTGAGGGTGCAGCTAATTTTATTATCATTAGCCCTGCCAATCGGCAGCTTTTTGCCTACCGTGATCCCTGGGGTTTTCATCCCTTGATTTTGGGAGAAATTCCACAACATGGCTATATTGTAGCTTCTGAGAATAATTTCTTTTCTAATGCTGGAGTTAACATGATTCGGGAAATTGCTCCAGGCGAAGGAATTACTATTGACGACAATCGGGTCAAAACTTTTTTTATTGATGATAGAAAAAAATCCAAAAGAAACCAAAATGGTATTCCTACTGCTCGCTGCATCTTTGAGCAAATTTATTTTGCTGCTCCTGATAGTTATTTTTTTAAACATTCAGTAGCCCAAACAAGAAGGACTTTAGGAGCATGTCTAGCTCAAGATGATATCAAGGCTGGGTTTTTCCCAGAAGTAACTATTCCCATTCAACACTCTGGCAATATTTATGTCGAAGGCTATGCTCAAGCTATGATTAGCTATGTTGCCCAACATTGGCAAAAATTAGGTATTAACAAAGACCAACTTGGTGATTATATAAATACTTTTATTCCTAAAGCTGGTTTGATTGCCAATTATGCAGCTAGACGGGTTTTTATTCACCCCACTGATCGCAATGGTCGGGCTAGTTTAAAACATCGCCCTGATCCACATGTTGTTGCTGGTAAAAAAGTGGTGATTATTGATGATTCAATTGTCCGTTCAACCACTATTAAAGAAATTGTTAAAGCATTGCGCAAAGCCAAGGCTGAGCAAATCCATGTCCGAGTTGGTTGCCCACCTATCATCGCTCCGTGTTTTATGGGCATTGATTTTCCCAATAGTGACGACTTAATTGCTAATCGTTGTAAAGGCAATATTGAAAAAATGCGTCAGGAAATCGGGTGCAACAGTTTACGCTTCGTAAGCCATAAGCAATTAATTACTGCGGCCAATGGCCTCCATGAACTTAAAGGCACAACCCCTGGAATGTTATATAAGCATGCTGGATTTTGCGGGGCTTGCTTTACTAACAATTACCCCACTGGTATTAATACAAGTGGGGTATTTAGCAAGTCGTGCCAATATAATCCTAAAAATTAAAGATTTAAGAAATACTTGACGTCAGCTTTTTCTTTGACACTTTCCAACCAAGCCTGCACAGCTTGAGAAATTTTATCCTGCAACAAAGATTCTTTGATTTGAGCTCGTAACTTAGCTGGTTCAGTACTTTCAGGCAAACTGTCGGCATTATCTGTCATATATTTATCAACCTCAGCATCAGTAATCTTGACATCCTTACCAGCCAATTTTTCTAATAATTTTTGAATCCGAATTTGTTCAGCCAAATCTGCTCTTGAAAGACCTTGGGCAGTCAGTAATTCTTCAAAGTTTTGACCGCTATCAGCTACACTTTTTTCAATTTTAGCAAGCTCAACATTTACCTCATCCTCAGAAACAGTTATGTTTTCTTTGACAGCCTCTTGAGCAATTAGAGATTTGGTCACTAATGATTCCAAGGTTTGTTTACCGCCTTGTTTTTCCAGCTCGGATATTAGCGTCCAACGAGTAATGGCTTGACCATTAACTGTAGCTACAATGAGTTGGTTTTTAAGCATTAAACCAGCTCCAAGCAAAACCACTACCACCAAAGCAATGACAATATAGGTGTTATTAATCGGTTTTGGAGTAGGTTTCTCACTAGCTACAACCTCAGGAACAACTTTAACTGTTTCCTTTTTAGTTTTTTTCTTACTAGTTGCGGGTTTAGCACTACCTTTCATATAAAAATCTGAAAAAGGGATTGCGACACAATATGTATCATATATCCGATCAATCAGCTTGTGACTAGATTAATAATTTTTAGCTTATGAGGCTGAGTTACTATAACAATAATTTCCAAGCTTGTCATCAAGCTTTTTATTAAGTTTTTTTTACTACTATTAAAGCAAACGAAACTAAGCCGGCAAAAGCCAAAACAAATAGAGCATCTGGATTTTGCAAAACAAAAAAGAATCGATTTAACACATACATGTATGGTTTTTTTATCAGTTCATTTTTAGTAATTTTATAAGCGCTAACCATACCGGAATGAGAAAGGTTTGCCAAAACCTGATCATTCTTATCTCCATGCAGTAGCTCCAACTGAACATAATAATGCTTGCCAGCCGAATCAGATAGCAGTGGCGTAGCAAAGGGAAAATGAGGCTCACCTTCAATGTCATAAGCACTACGTTTAGATTCAAAGATCAATTTTTTTTCAGAATCCAAAAGCCGGAACACTAAAGTAGCAGGCTCTTTTTTATAGTGAGCAGTTTGATAGGCATCCTTACTATAGCGCATAGTAAAGTAAATGATTGCTAAATTAGCTTCTTTTGCCTGAAACGGAATTTGGATTTTATTATTAAGCAGTGTCTGCTCACCATTAAACTTTAAAAAGTTGTCAGAAGTTTTATGACGATACACCAATAAACTTGGAGCATACGAACCGCTATATATAAAAAAAGTCAAAAAACAAACAATCAAAAATCCAAGAACAATACTACTTTTAGAATATGTTTTGTTTTGAAGTTTACTTATTGGGATAGCCTTTATTTTAACTTTACCTGTAAAATACAATCTTTCAATTAGGTAATAAAGGCCAAAAGCTACAGCAGTAGATAAAGGCAAAGAAATAAGCAAATGGCCCAAGTTTACCAGCTGTTGACTAAGAGTAAACGGCATTAGCTTGTCAAACATCTGGACAGCACTTTCAATCACCATAGGATGAATAAGATAAAGAGAATAGCTAATTAAGCCATAAAAAATCAGTATTTTATGAGAAAAAATCCGGCACACTAATGTCTTGGGAATAATGGCTGCAAAAATAAGCAAGGCAATAACAAAGCTAGAAACTAAGTAATACCAATTTTGCATTTGGTAACTAGCACCATGACGGATCAAATCATCAGAAATTTGAATGAAAATAAAAGCCAGTAGTAGCAAGATATTAACAAAAGGTAGAGAAAATATTTTTTCAATTTTTTTCCACAAATAACCTTTGTTTTGATATATATGCCCAACTAATACTCCAAATAAAAAGCCTGTCCCTCGACCAAAATGAACACCGCTTAAAGAATTGAAAGCAAAACTGGCTTTATCCAGATCAAATAAAATTTTAATAATGACAAGAAGCACTATTGGCCCTAGCGATGACTTTTTTTTGGTGAGAAAAAGTAAAGGTAAAACCACCAATGGGAAAAGCAGATAAAACAGCACCTCAGGCGCTAAGCTCCAAAAATGACCATAATATCCGGAAAAGTTTTTAATAAATGGTGTGCTTAAAGTAAGGTTTGTCAAAAAAGTAAATACATTCTTTGCCAGAGGTGGCATGATTATTTCTGAGTAACTAGTAAAATGAGGAATAATATAGATATCAAAAAGCAGGGTGCCAATTTGTAGCAGTATAAAAAACCAGAAAATAATTTTGCCAATACGATAGGATTTGTCTAGTTTTCTTATTAATGTCCATAAACCACTATAAAGTAGAGCTATCAAAGCTAGGGAGATTAATCGCCCAAACCAAGTATTATATTGTCTGAAAAGGCTCATGCTAAATAAACCTAGGCAAATAACTGCAAAAACCGGAAAAATCCGGGTATATCTTTTTTGATAAAAAATTTTTATGTCGGGAATTTCTGAATACAAATAAGCCATTAAAAAGCCACACAAAACAAATAGGATTTGGACCGAATTAGGGCCAACCTGCAAAAATTTAAAAAGATAAACCAACACAGGAAAAGAGCTAAAAAGCTTAATGTCAAAATTACTATGAGAAAGAAAGACCGAAAAAGCAGCAAAACCCCTTAAGCCATCTAAAGCTGTTAATCTCTGTTTCATGAAAATTCTTCCTAATTATGTATTACTTTAAAATATATAGTGACTTTATTTAAAAATGGAAAAACCTAGTTCAAACTAAAACCTCTCGTAGCCAAAGCTTCTTTTTCCTTTTTATTAATCATAGCAGCTCGCTTACTTAGCACAAAAAGTTCAGTTGGATTCCCGTTTTTTAAGACATTTTGATACCTCTTTTTTAAAAGATCCTGGTGATTACTACCATAGATAATTTCTGGCAACTGACTTGAAAGTAAGATATCTTGATCTTTTTTAAGGTCAGGAACTTTTTCTTCCCAGGCATAGTACACAATTTGTCTGGTAGCTGGTTTGACCCCAGCCTGCCAGTATATCAGCGATTCATTGGTAAAAACCGCCAGGCGATCACTTTTTTTAGCAAATTGGGCAATAGCAAAATTGATATCCTCAAAGTTAGAGTAATTCACATAGTATTCATAAGCTGGATCAGATCGCCAATATATTGGCATTTGGGGATTGATAAGCAACGATAGGCCAAGCACTAAAAAAACAGCGCTTACTACTTTGGCAAATCGGAATGTAATTGTTAAAGCTTTACTAAGCATAAAAATAAAAACTGCAATCATTAGCCCCAACCAAGGTAAAAGATGAAAACCATCATAAAAAGTTCCTGAAACATTAGTACTACGGGTATTAGCCAAAAAAAGCCAGAAAAAAACAAAAATTGCTTTACTGAAATTTTTCTTATCTTTACTTACCAATAAAACAGTGGCCAAGACTATCCCAGATAGTAAATAGCTCATAAATAAGGTATTGATTTTCAAGCCCTGAAAAGGAGCTAAAAAAGGAAAAAGCGCCAAGCCCAACCAGTCAGACAAACCTTTAACTTCGTTCAGTTCTGGAATCGCATAGACAATATTGTTAAAAACTGTTTCCCGATACCAATCTATAGGTGAAATAAATAGAAAAAGTAATAAGGTAGCTAAAACTCCCGGAACTAGTAAATAGATCATTTTGCCTGGTTTTTTAAGCGAAAAAATAAGAGTAAGCAGCAATACTGCTAAAAGCGGCCAAAGCGGCACTAGGGTAAAAAAAACTAAAAAACTACTCAAGCTAACCACAATACTGGCAGCGACCGAAGGTGGCTTTTGATTAAATAAGTATTGCAAGCCAATCATTGCAATAAAAGCCAGTGGATACACAGCTAAACTTTCAGCCAACATTAAATTACCTAAATACAGGTATTTAAAAGCTTCTAAGAAAAAACAAAGTAATCATCCTTTAAGCTGGAAAAATGTAATAAATACCAGCAACCAAACCAAACTATAAAGAAACACTGCCTGACGTTGGCCTTTAATCAACATTAGGAGATTTTCTGGAGGGTGCAGTTTTTGCGTATATTGAGATAAGACATAAACAAGAGGTTGATGATTTGATGACAGATTAGTGTACAAACGATAACCCTGATTCATATAGCTGGCAAACACCATATGATCTTCTTCGTCAACAAAATGCATAGAATGACTTCTGATTTGCAGCAAGCGGTAAGAAAGTAAGAAAGTTGCAAGACAAAGAACCACCAAAAGAAGATATTTACCAAAGGACATGGTTGGCATAACTTTAAAATCCATAGCTTAGCTCATTTTTTGTATTTTGACTATGAAGATCATATAAAAAGTAAATTACCCGTTTCTCTTGTTGAAAAGTCTTACTAATCAAAATGTTGGCAGTCTCCCGATTGTATGTTTTTTCCAAATATTTAACCAAGGCAGGGTCCATTTCCTCGTTATAAGAAAAAATAAGAGAGTCAAATTCTTTTTCGATGTTTTGCTGATCTTTTTTAAAACTTGCCAAATTATCATAACGGCCGGCTAGCTGCCGAACTCCATAATCATAATTCCATAAAATCGGATAGCGGTCACTATAGGTTTTGGATTCAATCAAATAGGCTTTATCTAAACCTTGGTCGCGGATAATATAAGACAGGTAATAAAAACCTTCATTTTGATTGGAGTTAAGCAGGGTTCGAGCGTACGAATTACCTAAAAAGAAGACGGCAATTATTCCAAAAACAGCGATAATGCATTGTTCGACAGCGCCAATATCAGCATATTGTGCAAGTTTTTGCAAACCATAAACAGCGGTCATAGCTAAAAAAGGCGCCAAATAGATAGTCAAAAAATCATGAATATACACATATTCACTAAAAACCAAAATATTTATCAAACCAAAAATGCCAAATACAGCTATGATTTGCTCAGCAAAACCAATCTTTTGTTTTTTATATAGTTTGTAAATAAGTAAGCAGCCAAAGGCTAATGCCAGTAAAACTAATGGCAACGTATAAAGCTTGTTAAGCCATTCAAAAATCCGTGCTACAAATTGATTTAAAGAAAAAGATACAGCCGTAGCTTGTTTGGCCTCAGAAACCACAACAATTGAGCTTAAATTGGTCCGGACTGCAAATTGCTGGAAAAGTTCCCCAGCTTTCCAAACTCCTTCTGCCAATCTAATATGAACCTGATGAGCTATAAAAGTAGCAATTAAAATAAAGATGGTTGGTAAAACTGAAAAAAACTTTTTTCGATAAACAATAAATGTATATACCGCCAATACTAGAAAAAATGGGTAAGCCATCCAAGCTGTGAGACCAAGCAAAAAAGCTGTGGCCCATAAAGCATAAAGGTATATATTTTTAGACTTTTGTAACCATAAAACAAATAAATACAAAGCTAAAATAGTACCAAACAAAGCAATCACATCATGAGTCATGAGTTTGCCAAAATAGCGAAACATTGGTGTTGCCATCATAAAAAAACTAGCCCCAACCCCTTCTCGCCACGAATACAGTCTTTTCACCAAAAAATAAAGCAAAATTGCTGTAGCTGTTGAAAGCAGGGCAAAAGGTAAACGGCCCACCCACTCACCCAAACCAAACAAAGCATAAAAACCAGTTACCACCCAAGACATCAATGAGGGCGTATTCATATAAAAGCGGTGTTGGCAATTTTGCACCGGCCAATAAGCTGTGCTCTGAGCAAATTTGGTACAAAATAAACCATCTTTAAGATTATTCTTGGCAATCAACGTCCAGATATTACTATTAAAATCATGGTGCCCATAAAAAGGTTTAGTGATTTGAGGTGAAAGTAAAAAGTAAGCTGCGACTACAATTAACCCCACTATTATCCAGTCTAAATATTTTTTAAGTAATGAGAGGTTTTCTCGATCTTTCATGCGTATCATCATAGTATCACACCACGATTTAAACATTTTACTTTTAAAAATCTTCTTGTATAGTGGTAATATATGATTGGCTATCTTAAAGGTCAGATACTTACCAAGTCAATTCAAACACTAATTCTTAATGTCAATTCCGTTGGTTATGAACTCACTTGCCCTAGTCAAATTATTCAAAGCACCCAGGCGGATCAAGAGCTAGAACTATTTGTCTACACTCACGTTCGGGAAGATCAACTCAAATTATATGGTTTCAGTTTGCAAGAAGAAAAAGCTATCTTTATGGCCATTATTGAGGTTTCTGGCGTGGGCCCCAAAATTGCTTTATCAATTCTTTCGGCAGGTAATGTTGAACAAATCAGAACAGCTATTATTCAGGCCGATTTGAATTTTTTCACAACTATTAAAGGTCTAGGCAAAAAGAATGCTCAAAAAATCATTATTGAGCTAAAAAACAAAATTGGTAGCACCCAAGAATTAGATTTAAAACAAGAGGAGGCTTCATTTTCCGAAGACGTTATTATGGCCTTGCAAAGCTTTGGCTTTTTAAAGCGGGATATTATTAAAGTTTTAAAAGAAATTGATACTACTCTCCCCGAGTCACAACAAATAAAGCTAGCCTTACAAACATTGGGAAAGTGACTAAAAAGTAAAAAGTAAAAAGTAAAAACTTTTAGCTTTTAGCTTTTAGCTTTTAGCTTGCCAAAAAAACAGACTAAACCTCAAGCATCAACCGAGCCATTATTAGACACATTAAGACCTAAGCGTCTTTCTGACTTTACTGGTCAAAATCAGATTAAAAAAAATTTGGAAGTTTTAATTGCTGCTTCTCAAAAACGTGGCGAACCCATTGATCACACTCTTTTTTACGGCCCACCCGGATTGGGAAAAACTACTCTGGCTAACGTGATCGCTTCAGAAATGGGAGTTTCAATCAGAATTACTTCCGGACCAGCTATCGAAAAATCAGGTGATCTAGCTGCCATTTTGACTAACCTCCAAGAAGGCGACATTTTATTTATCGATGAAATCCACCGACTTAATAAAACCGTGGAAGAAACTCTTTATCCAGCCATGGAAGATTTTTGTTTAGATATCGTAGTTGGCAAAGGTCCAGCTGCCAGGACGTTGCGACTTGACCTGCCTCACTTTACCATTATTGGCGCTACGACTCGGATTGGCGCGATTGCCTCTCCCTTACGAGACCGCTTTGGAGCTGTGTATAAACTGCAGTTTTATGATGAGACCGATTTGCGCAAAATTATTAGCCGCTCAGCCTCGATTTTAAAACTGGCTATTGATGAAGCTGCAGCTAGGGAGTTAGCTAAAAGAGCCCGGCAAACTCCTAGAATCGCTAATCGGCTTTTAAAACGGGTTCGGGATTTTGCTCAAGTTGATGGCTTGAAAACAATTGACTTAGCTATCCTAGATAAAGCTTTACAGGTTTTAGAAATAGACGATTTGGGTCTTGATCACTCTGACCGGATTTATTTACAAACCCTATGCCAAAAATATAGCGGCGGTCCAGTGGGTCTGGAAACTCTAGCTACCACTATGGCTGATGATGCTGCTTCTATCGAAGAAGTAGCTGAACCCTATCTGATGCAGTTGGGCATGGTCAAACGGACTCGCCAAGGCCGAGTGGCTACTAAAAAGGCTTTTGAATATTTAGGAATCAAGCAGAATTCTTAGGCTGCTTTTTCTATATCAAGTTCTTGGGCTAAGATTTCATTTATATGCTCTCCATAAAACTGCCAAAAGTCAGCTGATTTTAACAAGGCTTCTTTTAATGGATCAATCCAATCAAGGTAATTTACCAACTCCCTTCTTATACTTTCTTTTTTTTCTTGCTCTTCATTATTTCCCTCATCAAGCATCTGTAACAAAGTTACACAATCAACATAACCAGCAAAAATTTGCCTGTTAACAATTTCTCTAACAGCTGTTCTGAAAATAAAGTTTCTATCAAATTCACCAATCTGTTCTTTCATTTTACTTGCCTTTCCCTGCTACAATAGAGATATGAATATTTTTAAATATATTGTTATTGTAGCATTATTGACTATTTTTTTTACTAATCAGGTTTTTGCCATTACTAACCCTCAAGATATTAGTAATAACCGTTTTGGTGTCCATATTTTTGATGCTGATGAACTGGAAGAAGCAGCTAAACTGGTTAATAGCAATGGTGGTTCCTGGGGCTATGTGACCGTTCCAATTCGCTCCGATGATCGAGACCGCGAAAAATGGAATGATTTTATGCATAAGGCTAAAAACCTGAAAATTATTCCCATCATCCGTTTAGCCACTACTATGGAGGGAGGTGGTTGGTCTCACCCGACTTTTTTTGACCAGATTGATTTTGCCAATTTTTTAAATGATTTAGACTGGCCCACTCAAAACCGTTATGTCGTTATCTACAACGAAACCAATCATGCTACAGAATGGGGTGGTCAGGTAAATCCTGGTGATTATGCTGATGTCTTAAGCTCAACTATTGAGACTTTTAAAAAACGCAATCAAAACTTTTTTGTCATGGCAGCTGGCCTAGACATGGCTGCTCCCACTGATGGTCAGCACATGAATTGGAAAACTTACCTGTACCGCATGTACCTTTCTCAACCGCAAGTTTTTAAAAAACTTGATGGCTGGGCCTCTCACAGCTATCCAAACCCGGGTTTTTCCGGCAAGCCAACTGATAATCACGAATCAAGTATTAACAGTTTTAATTATGAACTTGATTTTATTAAAACTTTAGGCGCTCCCAACTTGCCAGTTTTTATTACTGAAACCGGTTGGAGTAATGAAAAACTTAGTGACCAAGTAGTAGCTGATTATCTCAAAGGCGCCTTTCTCACTACCTGGGATAAGAAGGAAATTATTACTGTTACCCCTTTTACTCTTTTTGCCGGTGATGGCCCTTTTGCTCCTTTTTCACTTTTAGACAAAGATAAAAAACCAAAACCACAATACCAAGCTTTGTTTGATATCAAAAAATCAGCCGGTCAGCCCAAACTAGCTACCAGTAATCAGGCTAAAAAAACTACTACCAAAGTTTTGGGAGAAAGTAGTTATGTTCCCCCGGAGTCCCCTTCTTCTGATTTTCAGGAACAATTTAAAGCTGAGCTTCATCGCCTCTTTGGCTTTTAAATCCTTGCCAAAACTTCAATTTTCTCCTATGCTGCTGTTACTATGATTTATCTGCTTCATGGTGACTACCAACTAGCTTCGCGCAATTTTCTCAAGAATTTAACTGATCAAGCCAAAAAAAATGGAGTCGAACGTATTTGGCTAGATGGCACTAAACTTGATCAAACTGACTTGATTCAAAATCTGACTTCCAATTCTTTATTTGGTGGCGAAAAACTAGTCATTATTGAAAATTTATTTAGCCGACTTAAATCTGCTGAATTGGAACGAATTTTTGCTTGGCTCAAAAAATATGAAGCTGATGATGGTTTGATTTTTTGGGAAAAAAAACCGATTGGCAAAATTTTGCAACGCAACTTACCGGCCAAAACTCAAGTAAAGGAGTTTAAAACCCCAGTTATTATTTTTAAACTAGTTGAACAAATCACTCCCCAAACCAAATCTCAAGCCTTGCAAACCCTAGAAACTGCTCTTATCAATGAACCAGCTGAGTTTATTTTTGCTATGATTGTGAGACAAATTAGACTGTTACTTTTACTAGCTGAAGGTGAAAAAGTCAGTGGCGCTCCTTGGATGCTAGGGAAATGGCAAAAACAAGCGCAAGCCTTTAACAAAGACGAACTCTTGACAAGTTATCGAAAACTCTACATGATTGATAAGTCTATTAAGACTGGCCAAACTATCATGCCTTTGGCTTGGCATTTAGCTATCTGGCTAGCACAACTGTAAAACACGTTATTATCCTAAACTTGATTCAGGATCTATTTTCATAGACCCTGGGTTTGGTTTGGAAATATGTATGCCTAAAAACAATGTTCCTTCCCATATTTTCCGCGGCTACGATATCAGGGCTATCGCCGAAACAGAACTAACTGATGAAAATGTCCAGCTAATCATGAAAGCTTATGCCACTTTTTTGTATAGGCGGCAAATCCGTCGGGTTACTATTGGTCATGACAATCGTTTAAGCGGACCCAGAATTCATGCTACTGCCATTAAACAACTAGTTGACTGTGGTTTTGAAGTTATTGATATTGGTCTGACCTTATCGCAAATTATTTACTTTAGTAGCTACCACTACCTGAGTAAAGCTGGGATTATGGTCACAGCTTCTCATAACCCCAAAGAATACAACGGTTTTAAATTGGGAGTGGGCTATTCAGATACCCTAATCGGAGAAGAAGTTCAGGAAATTAGAAGACTAGCTCAGGAAGAAGAATTTGAGGACTGGGATCAAAAAGGTAGTGTCCGTCAGGATGATGTCTATCCGGCCTATGAAAAATATTTACTAAACCTAATTCCAGTTAGTAAAAAATATACCATTGTCGTTGATACTTGCAATAGCACTCCCGGAGCTTTTATCCCTAAATTATTACGAGCTCAAGGCCATACCGTCATTGAGCAAAATACTAAGCTGGATGGGAATTTTCCTAGCGGTACCCCCGATCCGACTGAGCGGGAAAACCTGGAACGACTCAGTGAGGGCATATTAAAAGCTAAAGCTGACGCTGGTTTTTCTTATGATGCTGATGGTGACCGTTTAGGCATCGTAGACAATAAAGGCCGCACGGTTTGGAATGACAATTTGGTATCTCTTTTTGCCAAAGACGTGATCAAACATTTACCTGGCAGTCCAATTATTTACAACACTCTGTGTTCAAAACAGGTTGATGATGTCATCACAGCTGCTGGCGGTAAACCCGTTATGTGGCTAACTGGTCACTCATTTATCAAAGCAAAAGTCAAAGAAGAACGCTCTCCTTTTGGCGGTGAACTATCCGGTCACTTTTTCTTCATGGATAATTTTATGGGCCATGATGATGGTGCAGTTGCCAGCTTACGTTTATTATCCTATCTAGCTAATACCAACCAGACTTTAGCTGAAGCGGTTGATAGTTTACCCAAATATATTTCCAGTCCGGAAATCAAATTTGGCTGCCCTGATGATCGCAAGTTTGAGCTTATTGCTAATGAAATCACAGATGAGGTTAAAAAATTAATGCCTCAAGCTTCGTATGTCAGCATTGACGGTATTCGGGCTGATACTAAAACTGCCATGATTATCGTTAGAGCCTCGCAAAATGGGCCTTATATTACCGTCAAATTCGAAGCTAAAGAACAGACTGAATATGACAAACTCAAAGTAGAAATAAAGAAAATTTTACAAAGATACAAAGAGATTGACTTTGCCAGTGGTGTCAATACTGATGCCTTGGATTAATATGCAGATGTTTTTATAGCCTTAGCTTGCATCGCTTGTTTGCTGTGCATCCTGTAAATCCTGAGTTCTTCGCGCCTCTATGTACCAATCAGGGGTTTGTCCCGCAGAACTAGGGTTTACATCTGTCCAAAAATCCAAACTACTTAAGGCATCACTTTCTTTAGCTTGCGACATATCATATTTTGCATTTTAATAATTTAAATATTCTACCAAGGTTCTTTTTTGTTACCAAGTTTTCTATTTCCTGTTTTTTAAAAATACGTTTTTAAAAAATCAAAACCGAGACACCCAACAACCACAAGCACTTTTTAAAAAATAAATAAGAGCTTTTCCTGAATCTTTTTCAGGTTGTTTTCCAATATCTGGAAAAAAATCTCAGCCATTAGAGAAATTTCCCAAGTTCGGTTTTGTCCGATGAAAAACATGTGTTGCCGAGTGCCTCAG
>JAAZOH010000038.1 GCA_012797845.1 Candidatus Beckwithbacteria bacterium | reverse complement strand
GACCCGCAGCAGTATCATCAACTCTTGCGTTATATTGATCCTAAAAAGTGTGTAGTTAATGTCATCTCTAAATCAGGTAGCACCACTGAAACTGCTGCAGCCTATGCCTTTTTCAAAACATATTTTAGTGAAAAATTAGGCCAAGATTGGACAAAACATTTTGTGTTTACGACTGATCAGAAAGAGGGAATTTTACGGGCTGAAGCTGATAAACTGGGTATCATAACTTTGCCTGTTCCAGATGATGTGGGCGGCCGTTTTTCAGTTCTTTCAGCTGTTGGTTTATTTCCGGCTTTGGCTATGGGGATCAATGTGACCGAACTTTTGACTGGAGCTAAGCAACTAGTTGATAATCTATCAAAAGATCCCAATCAAAATCCAGCCTGGCAAATTGCTTTATCACAATATCTTTTTCAAAAAGAAAAAGGTATTAATACTGTAGTTTTAATGCCCTACATTTGGCGGATGGAACTGTTTGCCAATTGGTTCCGCCAGCTTTGGGCCGAATCCCTGGGCAAAGAAGGTAGGGGAGTACTACCAATCAAAGCTGTTGGCCCAGCTGATCAACACTCTCAAGTCCAATTTTATAATCAGGGCAAATGGCTCAATACCTTTTTATTTATTACCGCTAAAAACTATCAGCACGATAGTGAAATTAGCATTAGTGATACCCCAGAACTTGCCTATCTTGATAAAACTAAATTGAGTACCATTATCAAAGCCGAATGTGAAGCAACCAGATATAGTCTGGCTAATAACGACCGGCCTTCAGCTTGTATTGAAATCGAGCAACTGGATACTAAGCACCTTGGCGCTTTGATTCTATTTTTTGAACTGTCCGTGGTTTATTTTGGCGCTTTGCTAGAGATTAATCCTTTTGATCAACCTGGAGTAGAATTTGGGAAACAATACATGTATGGGCTTTTAGGCCGTAAAGGCTTTGAAGATAAGGCTAAGGAGATAGAGAAAAAGAAGCAAAGTATTAGTAAAAATGTTATTAATTTTTCTTTTTAATATATGAAAAAAGTTACTATTATTTTTGAGCAAAGAAAAGAAAATTTTTCTGATTTTGAATGGTTAAAAAAAATGGTTCTCGATCCAGAGGATAGCTATATAATTGAGGATTTTTGTATAAAAATCACTCACAAAAATGGCAAAAATAAAACCATTATGCCTCTGCACAATATTATTCGGATTGAAGAAGAGGAGATATAGAATACCTTATTTTAATTTAAAGTTGTTTTGCAAAGACTGGGCCCAAGGAAAATGGAGAGCTAAGATCATTGATTCTTGTAATACCTAATAACCGAGCCATTTTTACTGTTGATACACTTTCTTGTCTTGCCAATCCAACAATATTTGGCTTAAAAGGAAGCTCTGAAAAAGGAACAAAAGAGCCAACTAGCTTAGAAGCTAATAGCTTTGCAAGAAATGCTGAATCTTCAAACATTCCTCTAGCCGTAGTTTCAGTCCAAACATTTCTACCTTCTGGGATATTGTCAGAAACTATATTAAAGATTTTTTCAAATAATCTAAATCCTCCAATTGCAATGCCGGTATTTGACCGATATTCTGGCAACAACATTGCCCATGAAGGCATAAAAATAAAATCAACTTCTCCTCCTCCTACAGAAGAAAAGTCACAAATATATAAACCTTTTTCACTCATTTTGAAATATCTCTGTTGTCCAATTGCTGGTCTTGGCAAAATTGCGAACGAAGCTGTCCCGATTATTTTTTCTTCATCTCGAAGAAGAAATCCTTGAGTTCTAATATTGTTTGGATCAAAATCTAAACCCTCAGTAATGGATATATTTCCTACAACTGTTTCCGCTTTTTCAAGAAAACCTGGATGTAAACCTGTATTTTGCGCTTCAATAAAACTAGCTTTACTTCTGATTGACTCTAATCTTATTCCTGTCCCAAGATCGGGATTTTTTTCAACTTGATTAGATAAGGCTATACTTAAGGATTCATTCATATACTGAATTTTATTGTAAATAATTACAGAATAAAAGTAGCGATAACTAAGTTGACAGTTGCTTCATTGCTTAATTTACTGCTATCCTAAATAAGTAGAAATATTTGTGTTTTATTGTTTGATTGTAGATAGCTCTACCTGCCCATGATCGAAATTAATCAAGAACATCCAGTTGCTTATTTTTGTGCTGAATTTGGTTTTGATACCAATATTCCTACTTATGCTGGTGGTTTAGGAGTTTTAGCTGGTGATACTGTTAAAGAAGCTGCTGATCAAGGCTTTCCTTTTGTAGGAGTTGGCTTACTTTATAGAGGTGAACAAGCTGTCCAAGCGATTTCTACCGAGGGTCTTCAAACCGAAGAAGATTATCACTTTGATCCTCTTTCGCTTGGACTTGAGCATGTCTATGTTGACGATATGCCTTTTTTTGTACGTATTCATTTGACAGAGGTCAATGTCTGGGCACGCTGCTGGAAAAAAACTTTTGCTCATAATGTTACCCTTTATCTTTTGGATACCGAAACTGACCAAAACGAGCTCTCTGAGCGTAGTATTACTCATGCCTTATATCTTGGCTCTGAAGAAGCTCTCATGAAGCAACAGCTGATCTTAGGTATTGGCGGGGTAAAACTACTACACGCCCTTGGGATCCATCCTAGTATTTACCATCTCAATGAAGGCCGACCGGCTTTCTTGCATTGGCAACTGATTCGCAGCTATATGGAAACCCATGGCATTCCTTATAAAGAAGCCGCAGCAAGAGCTAAAGCGAAAACTGTTTATACTAATCATACGTTGGTTTCAGCTGGGAATGAGAGCTACAACATTCACATTTTACGAACGTATGGCCAATATTATGCTGACAAAATGGGTATTAGTATCGACACGCTGTTAGAGCCAGGAATACAGGACAATCCTGACAATTTTGTAATGACTCGTTTTGCCCTAAATACTTCAACTCGAGCTAATGGGGTATCACAACTTCATAGCAAACTTTCTCAAGAACACTGGCCAGAATATAACTGGACCAATGTCACTAATGGTGTTCATATGCCGACTTGGCAAGATCCAGAAATCAGAGATTGTAATAAAGATGGTAATGATTTGTGGCAAATACATCTCAAGAAAAAACAAGAGTTGGTTGATTATTTACTGGAAAAAACTGGGTTTGGTTTTGACCCTAATATGCTCATCATTACCTGGGCTAGACGAATTGCCCTTTATAAACGTCCTGATGAGTTATTTGGCAACGTCGATCAACTCGAAAGAATTTTAAAAGATCAAAGTCGACCGGTCCAACTTTTGATTGCCGGTAAGGCTCATGCTAAAGACAAGCAAGCCAAAATGCTTCTCCAAGAAGCCATTCATTATATGAAGACTAAACTATCTGGCCATGCTTTGTTTATCCCCAATTATAATATTGAAATTGCTCAAAAATTAACCAGAGGTAGTGATGTTTGGCTCAACACTCCCGTGATGGGTATGGAAGCCTCAGGTACTTCCGGCATGAAGGCTATTAGCAATGGGGTCCTGCAATGTACGGTCAAAGATGGCTGGTCAGCTGAAGTTGATTGGCATGGTCTAGGCTGGGTTCTTGATCCTATACATATTACCTCATCACTTTATACGTATTTAGATAATGAAATAAAACCCATGTATTACGGACGGGACGATCAGGGCGTACCACTAGAATGGCTTACTCGTATGAAAAAATCTATTGAGCTTTCTGGTGGTTTTAGCGCTACCAGGATGTTTAATGAGTATAAAGAGAAGCTGTATAATAACATTTAAGATGTTAGTTACTGCAGACAATCAAACTTCACACATAAACCATAGCTCAGAATCTGAAAATAAAGATGGTGTGTATCCATTATCAGAATTACTATCTTCTCAGGAATTTATTGAAAGATTTAATGAAATGGTTTCTCATGCTCGTAGAAACATTTCAGAATCCGGATTAGCTATTAGTCTAGCTAATGATGGTTTGCATATCTCTCATGTGCAAAGAAGTCCTAAACGTATTGCTCTTTTTGATTATCTATCAGAATCAACAGATATTGAAAAGCTTATTACTAGTGAATTAGAAAGATTAAAGGATTTTGATGCAAAACCTGCAATTACAATCCACACGCATCCCCAGCGACATAATGGAGATTTTATATATACCGGGCTATCAACAAGTGATATCGATGTGTGGGCTGATCAATCTAATAAATATAATCAATCATTAATTGAAGGTATTTTTTTTATCCCTAAAAAGGGAATTTGTTCTTTATTATTAATCCAACGTCAACCAAATACACAAATAAATAATATTTATCAAAGCTGGCAAGAAGGTGATAGCATGGGATCTTTATTTGATTTATTAGAAAGAAGTAATATTAGATTTACAGAAATTAAATTTGATCCAAAAAATGGATTTAATAGTGAACAAATTGCAAAACTTGATTGGCAAATCACTTAAATATAGTTATAAAATCTTGAAATATTTATTCTAATTTTACATTTTTTGAGCAAAATCGCCTGCCCGCAATACTTATTTCACAATAATTTTGGCAGGAGAAATTTTATGAAAACGCTTTTTAAAAACGTTCTTATTTTATTTATTTTATTTTCCATTTCAATACTCAGCTCTTTTTTCATTTTTAAAAAAAATCAAAATAGCCCAATTATCTTAAAACCAAACTTTACAATCAACCCTACTCCAACTCAAATTCTATACAGCCCTCAAGTTCCATCTATCAATCAAATTTTAAATGACAATCATGACTGGACAGCTACCTTATCAGCTCAAAAACTCAGAACACTAATAGTTACTGGCGATGTTATCCCGGCTCGGTCTGTTAATACCCAAACATTAAAAGCCAATGATTTTACTTGGGCCTTTGCTAAAACTGCTGATTTTTTAAAAACAGCTGATGTTACTTTTATCAACCTAGAAACGCCACTTATCCCAAATTGTCAACTAACTGATGAAGGGATGCACTTTTGTGGCGATCAACGTCATATTCAAGGTTTAACTTTTGCTGGAGTGGATGTAGCTAATCTGGCCAATAATCACACTGGTAATTATGGTTTAGACGGCTTGGAACAAACTGAAGCCTTACTCAATCAAGCTGGGATTGAAACTACTGGTTTTGAAGATAATCTAGCTATAAAAAATGTGCGAGGAATACGTTTTGCTTTTCTAGGCTATAACGAAGTCCCGGATTCAGGCTCAGACATTAGTTTGGCAGAGCCTCAAAAAATTAGAAAAGAAATTACTCAAACTAAGACTAAAGCTGACGTAATTATTGTTACTTTTCATTGGGGGACAGAATACACTACCCAAATTACCGACAATCAAAGACAATTAGCTCATTTAGCTATTGATAACGGCGCTGATTTGATAATTGGCAACCATCCTCACTGGGTTCAGCCACTGGAAATATATAAGGGCAAATTAATCACTTATGCTCATGGCAATTTTATTTTTGACCAAATGTGGTCTCAGGAAACTCGTGAAGGAGTAGTGGGCAAATACACGTTTTATGATGATAAATTAATAGATGCGCAATTTTTCCCAGTTCAAATTGATGACTACGGCCAACCGCATTTTGTAACTAATCAAAATCAAAAACAACGCATTATGGCTAAACTAAATCCAAAAAATTCTGTATACTAATATCATCTTATGACCTGGCTTATCTTTGCTTTTTTATCAGCAACCTTTGCTGCCCTGACTGCCATTTTAGCAAAAATTGGTATTAAAGACGTTAATTCCAATTTAGCTACCGCTATCCGCACTGTGGTAATTTTACTGTTTGCTTGGGGCATTGTCTTTGCTCAAGGCACATACAAACAGCTTGGCAGTATCAGCAAATATACTCTACTGTTTTTAATCTTGTCTGGATTAGCTACAGGCATGTCATGGCTATTTTATTTTCGGGCTTTGCAGCTGGGAAATGCCAATAAGGTGGTACCTATTGACAAAATGAGTCTAGTTTTTACGATTATCTTAGCAGCCCTGCTTTTAAAGGAAAAGATTACTTGGTCAGTAGCTTTAGGAACTATTTTGATGACAGCCGGAACACTTATAATTGCACTTGTGAAATAAAATCTTCTAACTTTTTAAGCATTTCCTGACTATTACTATAAGCAATAAAATTATCAGTTATTTTGTACAAAGAGCGAGAAGGCTGGCTACTTGTTTGGTGAAGACACAAAATCAGTTTTCCAAACATTTCTGCCCACCCTAGCTCTATTCCCATACCAGTGGAAGGTAAGCTAACTTCAGCCACTATCAATTCAGCTTCTTTAATAATTTCTTTGGAATGTTTAGTTTTGTTAGATTTAAGATAGGGTAGAGTCCAAATATATTTTTGCCAAAGCTCAGAATCTATAATCGGTTTGTATAATATTTTTTGATAATCTAAATCTTTAGCGTGAACAAGGTAAATTTTCATAGTTTTATTTTCTCAATAGGTTGTGGTTTTTGCCCGCCAAAAAACTGTCCAGCTATTTTTTTAGTTTGCTCGGTTAGATCAGTAAAATAAAATTTGGATTGTGCTGATTTTTTTTGGGCTAATAACTGCTTTTTTTGTAAAAGTTCTTGCAAAGCTCTGGCAGTTGGCAAACCGGATTCAACAATAGTAATTTTAGGATTTATTAATTCTTTAATGGTATGAGTTAAAAGTGGATAATGAGTACAACCTAAAACTAAAGTGTCAATTTTATCTAAAATCGGATCAAGATATTCCAGCAGTAGTAATTTGGTAGCACCATGATTTTGCAAACCTTCTTCAACTAAAGGTACCAACATCGGTGCCGCCACTTGGTAGACTTGAAACAAAGGATCAAGTTCATATATTTCTTTTTTATAAATTTGGCTAGCAATAGTGGCTTTAGTGCCAATCACTCCAACCCGCTTGCTTTTGGACGTTTTGATTACTTCGGCTACAGTTGGTTTGACAACTCCGATAATTGGCACAGGGCAATTTTTGAAAAGATCTTCCAAAGCTACCGCTGAAATAGTATTGCAAGCTACCACTAATGCTTTTACTTTTTTAGAAAGGAGAAATGTAACTAACTCTTTTGAAAATTGTTTAATAACGCTTGATCCTCTAGTACCATAGGGCACTCGAGCTGTATCGCCCAAATATACTAATGATTCGTTTGGTAAAACTTTAGCAATTTGGGTAGCTACAGTCAGTCCGCCAATCCCAGAATCAAAAATACCAATAGCTTGATTATTCATACTAATATCCTAAAAACTGCCGGGCCGGAATTTTAATAGCAGCCGTTGAACTGGCTACTTCATCAACAGTTAGATACTGAGCTTTGATTGTACCATCATAAAAAACCTTGAAAAAGTTTTGATCAGATAAAATCACTTTGAGTTGCTGTGATGGTAACCAGGGTAGATCTAAATCTGTTTTTTGATCATAAAAAGCAATTGTTGCAGCTTTATCTTTATAGTTTTGATTCATAAAATTGTAAACTTTCCTAGCAGTCTGAGCCCCCTGACTAATCCAGTGAGTTTGATGGGTCAGCTGTAATGTGCTCCAGGAAAGTAATAAATTAACAATCAGGAAAGTAGCTATTAAACTTTTTTTAGTGTTTTGTATAGAAAATAGTTGAGCAACAAATAAGGAAACAAAAAGGAGGGGAATAGTCAGATACATTGCAAATTTGTGCCAAGGCAGAAATAGAACTGGAGCCAGATAGATGGTAAATTCTAAAACACAAAAAGCAAGTAAATGAAGTGTTTGGGTTTTTTGCCTACGACAAGCTTGTATAAACTGCCAAATTAATATTAAGAAGCTTAAGCCAAACAAAGTAAAAATTGGAATAATTTGTTTTGACCAAAATAACCAAAGATTGGGATTGATAGAGCCATCAAAGGAGATAAAATCAACCAACATTTCCGGTAAATTTAACGCCCATAAACCATACCAAGCCAAGCTATTGGCTAAAATTCTAGGGGAAAAATACAAAAGATATGAGTCTGAGCCAGCCGGATTTTGAAATATGATTTTAATATAGCCATAAATAGCAACTAAAATAAACAAAGGTACTAAAGCCAAAAAAATATGTTTAAATTTTAGCCTGCTTTCTTTTTGCAAGTTAAACCATATATAAATCCCTATCATCAGAAATGGCAAGGTGATTGCAAACTCTTTAGCAGTTAAAGCTAGTATCGTTGCTACTAAAGTAAAATAGAAAAAAACAAGTCGGCTGCTTTTAACAAACTTTGTCCAAAAAAGTAAGGCAGTTAAATAACACAAGCCATGGATAATTTCCTGACTGCCAACAAAATATATATGAGCAAAGTGACTGGCTGAAATCCCGTAAAAAAAAGTAGCTAAAAAGGCAATACTTTTATCCTTTGTAAATTCTTTGAAAAAGAAAAAAACTAATCCTAACAAGGCAAAAAATAGTAAAAACAACAGAAGATGAGCCCCAAAAGCATTGTATGTAAAAACAGTGGCGATTAAAAAATAAAAGGCTTGAGTTGACAGAGGCCGATAGAAATTCCAACCATCAATAGTTTTGGTCGGATTGAAAAAATCTAAGAAAGTTTTAAAGTTTTCGGCTCGAGAAATATTGAAATGAAAAAAATCATCATGAGTGTTAAAAGTGTTTAAAGCAGGGTAAAAGAGAATGAAGGTAAGTAAAAAAGTGGCCAGAAAAAACTGCCAAATTTTGATCTTAAACATACATTTTTAATTTGTCATCTCGAACTCGTCGAGAGACTTTTTCAATGAAGTGTTTTAATCCATTTATTATAATCTGCTTCCAAAGTTTTAGCGATTTGTTTAGGTTCTTTCTTTATTAAACTTTGAGACTTCCTATAAAGGCTAAAATGCAGTTTTACCTTTGGCAAAATTAAACCGACTAGAGGTAAAAATCGCAAATAGTCCAAGTCAGAAGTTCCATTAATATAGGCTTGAACAACTTGAAGATCTTTGTTTTTAGCTTGCTTGATAAGGTAACCAACTCCACTATACCAACTTTTATTAAGAGGTCCTGCAGGGAAAATAGCTACCAAAGCCCCTTGTCTAATTTTTGTACTTGCAAGTGTAATACTTTTGATATTTCTTTTATGTGCTTCTTCAATCGTAAATTTGTTTGGAATAAGATATTTTCGCATATATCTTATGCGCCTCTTTTGTTTAATTCTCAAATCTGTATGATGATACACATATACTGGTATCAAATATTTATTCAAATAGACATTAATAGCCATAAAGTCAGATCCAGCAATCATAAATAGCTTTTTTCGTTTTGGCAATCCAGCCAAGAGCACAAAGGGGTCAAATTCGTGGGGATGATTGGAAACAAGTATTACCGGTTTTTCAATCAAAATTTTTTTTACTTCAGGCGATTCAAAAATAACGTCAAATTTAGAACAAGAAATAATAGCCAGCTTCTGAAACGTTCCCTGTAAGCCAATTTTTTTGATATTAAAGTTAATAACTTTAAAAAATATGCGAACAAAAAAAAGATGAACTGGCGGAATCTTAACTTTGGTCATACTAATAGAATAAGGGATTTTGAAAGATAAATTAAGAAGCGGATTTATAAAACTTGTAAACAGCTATGCTTTACCTTCCCACTCTTTATAAAACTGCTTTAAATATGCTTGCATAAATTCATGCCGTCCTTGCGCTAGTTTTTTAGCTGTTTTGGTATGCATCCTGTTTTTAAGTAGAAGCAGTTTCTCGTAAAAATGGTTAATAGTAGTACTTTGTTCTTTGGATTGGATTATATATTTACTAGCTAAAACGGGTTTTTTAGTCGGATCATGCATACTTCTCCCTACTGCTCCGCCATATATAAAAGTCCTAGCAATCCCAATAGCACCCATAGCCTCGAGCCGGTCAGCATCTTGGACAATCTTGCCTTCAATACTGGTAATTTTATTTTCGACCTCTGCGCCTTTGAAAGAAATGTGTTGGCAAATGAAAATAATATGATCAATTGCATCTTGTTTTACAGCTAGTTTTTCTAGCCATTTTTTAACTTGGCTGGCCCCTTCATATTCTAGTTGTTGGCTTTTTTTCCAGTCACCCACATCATGGAGTAGAGCTGCTAGTTCGATAATTCTCAAATCGCCTTGCTTTTCTTTTTGATAAATCTTTCTAGCCATCTGCCAAACTCGATAGGTATGAGCATAATCATGACCAGTGGTATCTTTAGCAAAATAGTTTTTAACAAAAGCTTTGGTTTTACTAATTATCTTTTGATTCATAAATTATGATAGATAAGATAGTTCCTAAATGTTTCCTTACATCCACCAGTATACTTGTCTGGATAATCTTTTATATCTTTTTTAAGCCAAGTTGGAGACACAAATTTACCTTCGCTAATTTCTGATTTTTGTAGCTTAATTGGCCCGTCATATCGGTATTCATATAAATACCAGTATCGATTTAAGACTCGATCTTTATACTGACTTTGCCGTTTATAGTAGGCAATTTGAGTTAGTTTTTTAGCCTTAATTCCTAATTCTTCAAAAAGCTCTCTTTTAGCTGCTATAACCACGTCTTCACCGCTATCAACATGACCAGCCGAGGAATGATCCCACACATTGGGATAAAGATCAACTTGTGAACCACGTTTTTGAATGTAAATTTCTCCCTTAGAATTAACAATATAAACACAAACAATCCGATGCCACAATCCTTGTTGCTGAGCTTGCTTGCGCGGAGCTGAACCCACAACTTCATCATTTTCATTAACAATTAAAATTGTCTCTTGATCACTCATATTTGCATTTGTAATTTAGAACTTGAGCTATTTATAATAATAGGCTTGTTGTTAATTTTGTAACAAGTCTAATTTATACCTTATGCCAAAGCAAGTCATCTTTGACGTCGAAACCAAACAGATTTTCAGCGATGTGGGCAGCAAGGACCCTGGAAAACTAGGTGTTTCCGTAGTTTCAGCCTATATTCGCGAAGTTGATCAAGATCAACAAGAGCTTAGCGGGCAAATGCAAAGCTTTTGGGAAAAAGATTTTGACAAGTTGTGGCAATATTTCAAAGAAGCTGACCGGGTTATTGGTTTTAACTCTCTTCATTTTGATGTCCCAGCTCTCCAACCATACACTTCTATTGATCTCAAAAGCTTAGCTCATTTTGACATTTTAGAACAGATTTACAAAAATTTTGGTAAAAGAGTAGGGCTGAGCACCTTAGCTCGAGACAGCCTGGGACACACTAAAACTGATCAGGGCTTAAACGCTGTGTTATACTGGGCTAAAGGCGATCCTCAAAGCTTGCAAAAACTGCAAAGTTACTGCGAAGCTGATGTAGCCATAACTCGAGATGTGTATGATTATATTGTGCGACATGGAGAAATTCAGTTCAGAAACAAATGGAACCAAGTCCAAAAAGTGGTTTTGGATTTTTCTTTAAAAGAAAATAATGATAGTAAACAAATCGGTTTGTTTTAATTATGTCAAAATTGACTCTTATTTCCTGGAATGTTAATGGTATTAGAGCTATTGCTAGAAAAGGCTTTGCCCCTTGGCTCGAAAAAGTTCAGCCAGATATTTTATGTTTACAGGAAACCAAAGCTAATCCTAACCAGCTTGATAAAAGTTTAAAAAATATTCCTAATTACCATAGTTATTTTAGTTCAGCTGCTAAAGCTGGTTATAGCGGAGTGGCTACATATACCAAGATAAAACCCAAACAAGCTAGTTTTGGCCTAAAGTATGATGGCATAGACGAGGAAGGTCGGGTAGCCCTGACTGAATACGATGATTTTTTGCTGTTTAACGTCTATTTTCCTAATGGCAAAGCCTCGAAAGAACGGCTTGCTTATAAAATGAAATTTTATGATGAGTTTTTAGAAACAGTCAGCAAGCTGACTAAGCAAGGAAAGAATGTGATTTTCTGTGGAGATGTTAACACAGCTCACAAACCTATTGACCTAGCCAGACCCAAAGAAAATGAAACTATTTCTGGCTTTTTGCCAGAGGAGAGAGCCTGGCTAGATAAAGTCATAGCCAGTGGCTTTATTGATACATTTAGAGTATTCAACCAAAAACCTGATCAGTATTCTTGGTGGAGCCAAAGAACTAGAGCTAGGCAGCGGAATGTCGGCTGGCGGATTGATTATTTTTTTGTAAATAGTGTTTTTGCTCCCAAAGTTACCAATGCCTTTATTATGCCTGAAGTCATGGGTTCAGACCATTGCCCAATCGGGATAGAAATTCAACTATAACTTTGATTCTTCTGTTATACTTTTCCTATGACTATCAACAAAAAAAGTTTGATTTTGATTGCCTTAGGCTTTGTGTATGTTCTAGTTCGACTTATTAATATCCAAGTTTTACCTATCTTCAACGACGAAGCTTTGTATCTCAATTGGACCAGATTAATTATCTCTAATCCAGCTAAGTACTGGGATATTTCTTTGACTGATGGCCAACAACTGTTTTTCTTTTTACTAACCAGCATAAGTTGGCTGTTGGGAAGTAAGTATTTTTTACTAGCTGGCAGATTAATTTCTGTTTTTTCAGGTCTAGGAGCCTTGATCACTTTATATTTTTTAGGTAAAGAATTGGGCAATCATAAAATTGGCTTACTTGCAGCACTATTATATCTAATCAGCCCCTTTACGCTTTTTTATGACCGGATTCTGATGCGAGATAGTTTTTTGATGTTTCTGGCCAGTTTAATTTTGCTTTGGACTTTTAAGCAATTTAAAACTCAAAAGTGGCAATTTGCTTTACTAAATGGAGTCATACTTGGAATAGCTTTACTAACCAAATCAATTGCCTATTTTTTTGTCATTCTTTATCTTCTTTCAGTAGTAATACTATTTATTTCTAATCGCAAAAAGTTGAAAAAATCGCAATTAAAAACGCTGATTTTACAAAGCAGCACGGTTTTGGTTGTAGCTTTTTTTATCCAAGCCTTACAATATATATCATCATTAACTTGGAACATTGGCCCTAAAAACAGCATCTTCCTACTTTCTTTTGCAGAACTTAGCAAACTGCCTTTAAGCTTATGGCGTAACAATGTGTATTCAACGCTACTTTGGCTTTTGACTTATTATCAAGTTCCATTGCTTATTTTGTTTTTGTTTGGTTTTTATCTATATGCCAAAAAGCAAACCACTTCTGCAATCATTTTACTTGCTTGGATTTTACTGCCAATTAGTTTTGAAATCATTACTGCCAAAATGTATTTTCCCCGTTACTTTCTATTTACTTTTGTAGCTTTTGCAATCTTAATAGCTATTGGGATTGATCATCTTTTGAACTATGTCAAAAACAAGTTTTTTCAAATTAGCCTACTAATATTAGTTTTAATTCCTAATTTAAGCCTAGATTATCAACTGCTCTTTGATGTTAGACATGCCAATCTGCCTCAAATTGAAGCTTGGCAATATTTGGAAGGCTGGCCATCAGGTTATGGTTTTGATGAGCTAGTAACATTTATCAATACTAACTATTTAGATAAAAATATTCCTATCAAAATTTTCACTGAAAATGAAACCCTACTTTCTTCCGGTTTGCCACTTTATTTAAACAAAGCTAATCTTTATCAAATTGAACCAGCTTTTGAACTTGGTAAGGATTTACCACAGCAACTACCAATATCTATAACTCAATCAACAAATAAAGCCTTAATTTTACTCCACCATAATCAGGAAATCCCCAAAACTTGGAATGTCGCAGAAGTTAAGAGGATTCCAAGAGGTGAT
This sequence comes from Candidatus Beckwithbacteria bacterium, assembly GCA_012797845.1. Classification (NCBI taxonomy): domain Bacteria; phylum Candidatus Beckwithiibacteriota; species Candidatus Beckwithbacteria bacterium. The sequence continues at coordinate 67,817 of JAAZOH010000038.1, read as the reverse complement.
CCAAATCAGTACTTTCTAGTTTATCAACTATAATATAAAACTATGATCAACAAGATCGGACATTTTATGATCGGAGTTGGTGCTATTATCGAGCACAAAACAACTGGTAAAATTCTAATCCTTAGACGAATTCATGATTTCAATAATGATGAGTGGGAATTTGGTTATGGTCGTCTTGATCATTTTGAAGGTTTTGAACAAGCATTAAAAAGAGAGGTATTGGAAGAAACTGGTATGACTGATTTGGAGCTTAAAAAAGTTTTACGAATCTGGCATTTTTATAGGGGCGAAAAAACTGCTCACAGAGAAATTTTTGGCATTACCTTTTGGGCTACTACTAAAACTAGTAAAATTAAACTTTCACCTGAACATTCTGATTATAAATGGGTCACTCCTGTGGAAGCTAAAAATTATATCAAAATCAAAGGCCTGCTTAATGATTTGGAAATATTTCTGCAAGATAAAAATAATTTGATTATCAATATAAGTGATACTGAAGAAGTTATAAAAAAGTATTAAGTTTTCTTCCCAGTTGCTAATTTTGTATTGGTTTCTCTAATTGCAATTTTTGGCAAACTATCTTTATATAAAATTAAAAAGTTTTTAACTTCTTGACGATAGTTTTTAATCATATCCCTAAGTAACCAAGAAATAGCTTTGGTAATTAAAATTTCACGTCTATCTTTTAATTTTTTGACAACTTCTAAAGCCAAATATTTGAATTGCTCGTTTTTTAAATCTCTAACTGGCTTAGTTAGTAAGACCAAAGACGCTCTTTGTTTATTAATATTATTATTTTTAGCTAAATTTTTAATCAGTTTTTGCCAGTCAATCCAATAAGTCAAAAAGTCTTCTGCACCAAATTTAGATTGACACAATGAATCCACTTCAGACCAACCTTCTAAATTATTAAGCCATACATCTAAATATTCAGGTTTGATTTGAGATTTCAAATGCTTCACGGTATCAAGAATCATTCCTGCCATAGTTTTTTCATCATATGACTTACTTTCATATAACGAATTAAGTAGTTCAATCATTGTTTCAACACTTATATTGCTATGTTTTTTTATAAATCGTTTAACAATATTTCGTCTTTGCTGATTCGATAGGGGGTAACTATAGTTTTTTGTTCCTGAATAACTATTTGTGTGCTTAGAAGAAACTGGGTTTTGTTTAGCCTCTTGTTTTATTTCTAATAATAATTCTTGGTGATATGTATTCATAAGCTTTGCAACCACAAATTCGTAAAATAAATCGTCAAAATCAAACTAACAACTGCCAAACATTGCCAAGCAATTTGATTGATAAACCAAACTGATTCATTTTTAAAAATTTTAAATAGCCAAAATTTTTGAGGTGGATTACGCATCCGCTGGGAGTATTGCTGATTTAGCCAATATATCGTTTCTCCAAAACTCCGAACAAACCAAAAAGCCGATTGAGCCAACCAAAATAGCCACCAATTTTGCAAGAGTAAAACCACAATCCCCACTAAAAACCAAAATAAGCCAAAAACTACGCAATCACCCCAAACAAAAGCGCCAATCAAATTAAAAATTGGATGATTACCAAACGCATTGTGTTTTTTGCTGCTTTGCCTAAGCCCTAGGCAAAAACCAGATAGGGCAAATAAGCTGTAAGCTATGATAAAAATACTTTGCCAAAATATCATTAGTTTCCTTCTTTTAGTTTAAGTGCTCGTTGTAAATTATTTTGAGCATCGCGGTTTTTGGGATCCAGTTTTAAAACTTTTTCAAAATAGGCAATAGCTGTGTTCAAATCACCTTTCTGAGCATAGACTATGCCCATATTATTTAAAGCTTTGGTATTTTCTGGTTCTAATTCCAAAGCAGTTTTAAAACTTTGATATGCAGCTTCATAATTGCCTTCATTAAATTTAGCTACTCCAATATTGACATAAACGTTAGCATTAGCCTTATTGTTTCCAATAAATTGCTCAGCTTTGTCCAAATATTTAGCAGCTTCTGTACTATTGCCTTGTTTGAAATAGATAGATCCAATATTGTGTAATGCCATAGCATTATCCGAATCAATAGCTAAAGTTTTCTGGTAATACATAAGTGCTTCATCAAGTTTGCTTTGTTTCTCCGCAATAGTCCCAAGATTGTTATAGCCATAAACATATTTAGGATTACGAGTAATAATATCTTCCAGGTATGATTTGGCTTCATTTAGTTTGCCGTCTTCGATCAGACTGGTAGCCAAACTGTTGTAGGCTCGTAAGTTTTGCGGAGCTTTTTTGATAACATCTTGCCATAAGCTAATATCACTGCGCCAGATATAGTTACGATGTAACGTTAAACCACTATAAAGCAGCAAGATTGGGACAAAAATTATCATTGTTTTTTCCATATTTTCTCTAACTAGAGCATAGACGGAAAAAACCAAAGTTAAGGCAAAACCAAACATCGTCAGATATAAACGATGTTCAACAATTACATCACTAATTGGAATAATTGATGAAGTTACTAGCAAGCTTATAAAAAACCAGGCAATACCAAATGTGAGTAATCGATTTTGCTTATATAAAAAGTAGGCAAGGCTGATTATAAGCAGTAAAACTATTAAACTAAGTAAAACTAATGGTTCAAAAAGGCTTTGAGAGGGTGGAAAGTAGTAATCAAAATTTTGCGAATAAGGCAAAATTAACAGTTGTATGTATTTGACTAAAACCCGAAATTGAGTAAATAGGTAGGTGGAACTGTTCAACCAAACTCCGGTAGCCGGAGATAATTGAGGTTTAAATACAGTAGCTATATCATAGGCTTTATCAAACAAAAGCCACATAACACCCAAAACAACACCTACTATTGGGACATATTTTATTAGCTTTCTAAAATCAAGATCGAAAACAATAAAAAATAGATAATAAATTCCTAACATAAGAGGTAATGTATAGGCAGTTTCTTTGGAAAAAAATGCCATCATTATGGATAGGGCAGTAGCTATAAGCAATCTATTTCTTATAGCTTTATCTTTAGCTAAAAAACTGAGAGTAAATAAATAGAAGGTCAGCAAATAAAAAAACGTTACTAGTAAAACAAAACGCTGAATAATGTAATTGACTGCCTGAGTTTGCAAAGGATGAAGCAAAAAAAGTAAAGCCAGTAATAAAGCCAACCAGTTTTTATCTTGTTTGAATTTGGTTTTTTCAAACAATGGTAAAGAAAGAAAAGCGCTGCCTAATTTCCAAACTAAAAAGGCATTAGCAATATGAATCAAGATATTGGTTAGTTGAAAGAAAAAAGGATCAAGCTTAACCAATTCATAATTAAGCGCAAAACTTAGATATCCCAAAAATCTTGGATTTTTAAAACCATATTTTTGAATAGTCTGGTTCAGGTCTCGAACAAACACATTGTTAACAATGTGTTGGATACTATCTAAAACAAATTCATGAGATAAAGAAACAGCATATAATGCAATTGTTAAGACGACAAATATTCCCATCACAACAAATGAAGAAGGTTTTTTACTTAGCAGTTTAGTCAAAAAACTGGTTTTTATTGTTCTTGATTGACCCATACTTTATTGTAACACTAGGCCAGACTTGCATATCTGCCCCAAAACAATAATAATAGATTTAGTTAGAATTATTGCAAATCTAAACTACTAAGAGTGACTTAGTAGCGTATTTTATATGAAAAAAATCTTAATCTTTTTTAATTTAGTCTTTTTAATTGTTTTATCGGCCCAAACCGCTTTAGCTATGGGGCCAGTTAACAGAGGCACAGCTACGGCCGCCGCTAATCTTAGAGATCGGCAAGAGCAGTTTTTAGAGAAAAAAGAGCAAGTCCAAACTCAAATTCAGGAACATCGGGAAAGTATCCAAAATAAATTAGAGGAGTCACAACAAAACCGCCAGCAAAAACGTATAGAAATTGCTGAAAAACATCGAGAACAATTACAGGAACGATTTCAGAATTATATTACTAGGCTAAGTCAATTAATTGCCAAAATTCAAACTAGAATTACTAATGAAGTCAACAACGGCAAAGATATGACCGAAGCTCAGGCCAAACTAGATGAAGCTCAGGTCAAACTAGATAAAGCAACAGCTACAAGCAAAGAAGCTCAGGCTGCCTTTGCCGCTATTACTAGCAATGAAGGCCAGGATGAACAAATTCGTGCTGCCAGAGAATTAACAACACAAACTCGCGAACAATTTAAAGCTACTGTAGAGCTTATTCACGAAGCTATTGCTCAGCTTAAAATTGATGCCGGTATTATTAATTAACACTATAAATTTATGAAAAAAATTCTTTTATCTTTCATTCTTATAATTAGCCCTCTAATTCTAACTGCTTGTACTGCTCAACCAATGAAACAACAGGGTAGTCAAAACCAGAATCAAAATACTAATACTCAACAATCAATGAGCCAAAACTCAGAAGATCAAACTGAAAAGACAGAAGCAACGCAAGAACCAATTTCAGATGATACTTCTTTAAAAACTATTGAACAAGAATTGGATAATACTAAAATTCTGAATGAAGATTTTTCTGATTTAGAGTAAAAAGATTGGCAATTATTTTAAAATAGAGATCAAATATATTTTGATCTCTATTTTTTTGGCCAAATGCTCTTATAGTAAGGAATGTGCCAAAGCACATGAAACAGAGCAATCATAGTAAAAGCAATCCCGGTTTCTACATGCCAGAACAACATATTGAAAGGTAGGGGAATAACTAATCCATATGAAAGTCGTAGCACTAGTAAAATTCCTAAAAGTCCGGTAGCCAAAAAAGTGGCACTTAAAAAGATATTCCAAATCTGGCGATGTTTAATAGTAGAAATAATGTTTAATCTAGAGAGTACAAAAGTAACCAAATAGCTTCCTATTAAACCCAAACTAAGGAGCAAAAAATAGTAATTATTTTTAGTTTGCTGTTGAGTAGTTGTGGTCTGAACCTGAGACAAGGCTTGAGCGTTTCCTTGGTTTTGCTCCCACAAAGCTGTTGCAATAGTTTTGACTGTATTAGGCGAAAGACCATAGTTGTCATGCAAATAGATGAAGCTGGTGTTTGCCGAAATAGCCTTGATGCCAGTTTTTTCTTTTAAAGCGTTGATGAATTCATCAAGATTAAGCTGATAAAGCTGGGCAACTTCAGCCACAGTTTTGTATTTTAAATCCTCACCAGTAATTAACTCCATGGGGTCAACTCCACTCACAGCATTTGTGGTTTCGCTTGTACTACTAGTACTAATAGTAGTTTCTCTATCTTCAGGAGCTGGTTGACTATGATCGCAAATTCCATCACCGTCAGTGTCAATGTAACGGCCACAACTACCGGGATAGGGATCATTTTCTAAACCTTTCATACAATCATCCCACTGGGCATAGGCACTTGTAGGTAAAACTAAAAATATAATAGCGAAGACTAACAAGGTTATTTTTTTCATATACCAAAGAATAGTATGAGTTTTTGTTGAATATTTGTTGAGAAAATACAAACTAAAAAAGCAATGCTAAAATGAGTTTATGAAAACCGGCATTGCTAATCTACCTCTTCATGGTGGCAAAGCTCCTTCTTGGCTTTTCAAACGGATGGTAGCTTTGTCCCGGGAAATTACGATTTTTATTGTTAGTGAGTATGGCAGTCATGAATTTTTACGCCGGATTTCTCATCCGGTTTGGTTTCAATCTTTGGGTTGTGTTTTGGGCTTTGACTGGCACAGCAGTGGTCTGACAACCACAACTTGCGGCGCTTTGAAAGAAGGTATTAAAGGTTTAGAACAGGACCTGGGCCTGTTTATCTGCGGCGGTAAGGGTGGCACTTCCCGAAAAACCCCACAAGAAATTGCCAACTCTGGTAATAAGCAGTCACTTCGATTAATCAAAGCTTCAAAACTCTCAGCTAAAGTTGACAATACGGCTTTACAAGATGGCTTTCAGCTCTACCACCATAATTTCTTTTTTGATAAAAACGGTAATTGGGCCGTAGTTCAGCAGGGGATGAATAGTGAAACCCGTTATGCCCGCCGTTATCATTGGTTGTCTGATAGTTTGCAAAGTTTTGTTAACAATCCTCATCAAGCCATAGTTTGTAACACTAAAACCAAACCACTTAACTTAGTTGCAAAAAAAAGCCGCAGCTCCCGCCAAACTATAACTGAAATTAGCAAAGAAAAGCCAGATAAAATTTTGAAAGAGTGGAAAAAACTAGTACTTCTGGATTTGCCTAGTCGTCACTATATCAAAACTACTGATCTCAAACCTATCTATCTGGAAAAAGTACTACTACAAACCTACCAAGAGCAAGCTAAAACCTTTTCTGATGTTTTACTGACACCTAATCTTGGCCCTAAAACTTTACGGGCTCTAACGCTTTTAGCAGAAGTTTTAGCCGGAGCCAAGCCATCTTTTGAAGATCCGGTGCAATACAGTTTTGCTCATGGCGGTAAAGATGGCATTCCTTATCCAGTAGATAGGGAGCTTTATGACCAAAATATTGAAATTTTGCGAAAAGCGATTAGTAAAGCTAAAGTCCCGATTTCAGAGAAAAAGCGGGCAAGCAAGCAATTAGATTTATTTTATAGCTAATTTTCATATTTTTGATACAATAACTTCCTCTGCCTCAACTACTATGAAAAATAGAGAATTAGGAGAGACTTTAAGACCACATTCTGAAATTATAATTACTCCTCGATTAGAAGGGGATGCAACTGACGTTTTACCTATATTAGAGCTTATAAAGGTATTTAATCCTTCTTTGTTTAGAGGAAATCTAGGTTTAATTCAGGCATGTAGAAAAGAATGCACAACACAAGATTCACGCTGGATTACTCTTGTTTTGGAAGAAACTAATCTATGTTCCCAACTTGATAAATCTCAAATTATTAGAATTGTTAAAGGTCTTAAAAAAGCCCCAGACGGTTTAGATAGTGCTATTAATCTCATAGGTGGAAATTATCCTGCCAATGTTAATGAGATAGGTTTATCAACTTTTTACGCTGATGTCTTGGATACAAATTCAGACAGAAGTGTGTGTTTTATAACTTCAAATCATGGTCATGATGCTTACTTAGCCCATACTTTAGAACAAGCAGGCGTTGACCTTGGACAAGTTGGTTGGTTGGTTTTTGATAGACACCCAGATTTTTACATCCCAATAGGAAATACATTACCAGATAAAAGTAATTTTCTAAATATATTATTAGATCCTTTGGGTATTGGAGCTATTGGTGTTATAGGAATAAATCAAGAATTGATTCAACAAATTATTACTGGAAAATTAACAGCATCAACTGGTGAAGAACTTGATATTCTTTCGCTAGCCAAAGATGCTAAAAATCGTGGACAAGTAAATGACACAACCATTCATCAAGCTCAACTTGGTTTAATGCATAAAATATATAAATTTTATCAAGGAAGACTCAATATAGATCATAATATATTTGATACACAAGGCCAAACAACACAAGAATGTCTTACAGAAGCACTTTCAAGACAACTTCAATTATTTTCCCAAGCTGGAATTAGGCAAGTGTTTTGTTCTATATGTCTCGATGTTATTGATGATTTAGAAGCTCAAACAACAGCAATTGATTATAGTAGTTGGAATACAATACTTTTATTGGGAGTGCAGGATCTATATTGTTTATGGAATTCTTTAAAAGGACCATATTCCGATATTAAAACTTTTGCCCAAGCACGTCCTTCAGCTTTTAACAGATTCTTACAAGAAATTTCTCTTACAACACAAGCCCTCAGGCATCCTATTAAAGAAGCTCAAAACCTTGATTTAAATTTACATACTCGCACGCCTAGAGGAGTTACAAGAGAACAAATGATTAACCTTATGCAAAGCATGCAAACAATGTGTCATGCTTATAATTTAGAATTAGGAATTGTAGTAAATGGAAAGAGGATTATTGGGAGTATTAATGAATTAACAGGGTTAGATTTTGAAGGAAAAACAGCCAAATTAGCTTTTGATTGTGCTAGTTGTTTACTCCACAACTAAAATCTCATACTCAACTTCCCCGGCTGGAATTTGTACCAAAACTTTCTCACCTTTTTTCTTGCCCATCAAAGCTTGACCAATCGGTGAGTGACCAGAAATTTTCCCAGCTGAAGGATCTGATTCTTCTTTGCCCACAATTTGAAATTCTCGCTTTAGGGAACCAACTTGCACTGTAACTTTACAACCAAAATCAACAGCCCCGGATTTGCTGCTTTCCAAGATCACAGCATATTTGATCATGAGTTTAAGCCGGCCTAAACGCGAATCAATAGAGGAGAGTTTGGCCCGAGCTGCTTTATAGTAGCCATTTTCTGATAGATCGCCCATAGCCCGAGCCTCAGCTAAATCTTTGACTGCTCCAACCCGGTTTTGAGTCAGTTGCTCTTGCTCAAGCAAAAGCTTATCAAAACCTTCTTGGGTAAATTCGTATCTAGGAAGATGTTGTCTTGAAATCACATCTTAATTATAGTGTCAAAATAGCTAATAACCAAATATATGCCTAATTTCAAAATAATTATAAAAAGTAATTAAAAAAGACAATTTGAGACTTGGCAAGAGATTTAAAAACAAAGTAAAATGAAAAATATAGTTTCGTTGTCATTTTGAGCTTGTCGAGAAATCTTATTTAAAAGATCCTTCAACTTCGTTCAGGATGATAAAGTATTCTTGCATTATCCTATAATTATATTATAATAATTAGTCATATGATAGGCAAACGTAGTCTTTATCAAACCAATCGCTCAGAAAACACCCTTATTTGTATGGTGTTTGGTGTTGATTACCTAAAACACAAGGAGGCTACTGATTAAAAATTACCGTAATATAGTTTGATCAACAAAGCCTCCAAACCGGAGGCTTTTTTAGTGTGTTTGGAGGTTTGCTTGGCAAAATTATCAGCTGGGAATCTGATTTTTTGTCAAGCTCTTTGAAAGCTAAGAGATATTACACAAAGGAGGAAATTATGTCTAGACAAATTAAGCTTTACTATCTAGTCAGATTTTTGACTTCACTGCATTTTATGAGTGCGGTGTTGATCCCGTTTTTTACGCAGTGGGGTGGTATTAATCAATTCCAAATTCAGCTACTGCAAAGTTGGTTTGCTATCTGGGTAGTGATTTTGGAAGTGCCAACTGGTTTTGTGGCTGACCGCTATGGCCGAAAATTCTCAATGACTTTGGGATCAGCTTTATTTGCTATTGGCATGACCATCTACAGCTTGTTTCCCAATATTTGGCTATTTATGTTGGCAGAGTTCACCTTAGCATTAGGATTGGCGCTCATTTCAGGTGCTGATGAAGCTTGGCTCTATGAAGCCTTAAAAGCTGAGGGACATCAAGATCAAATGAAGCAAGTCACTGGCAAAGTCCAAGCTATTTCTATGTTTGCCCTCAGTTTTGCAGCTATATTGGGCGGACCAATAGCTTCGTCATTTGGCTTAAACGCGCCACAGCTTTTTACTGCTTCGGCCTGGTTTTTGGCTTTGCTAGTTATGGTCAAGTTACCAGAGTACAAGAACGGTCAATCAGAGATCAGATCGGCTAAGCAAACTATAGTTGAAAGCATCAGGTTGTTTAACAGCCACAGCAAGTTAAGACGGCTGAGTTTAAACCTAGTGTTAGTGGCAGCTGCAGCTTACTTTGTCATTTGGCTGTACCAACCATTGCTAAGCCAAATTGGTATCCCAATCAAGTACTTTGGTCTGTTTCATGCCGGAACCGTAGCTATTGAAATGCTGCTATCCTACAACTTTATTACCTTAGAAAAGTTGGTAGGATCGGCCAGTAAATACCTATGGTTAACTGCTGTTTTAGTTATGTTGGGATTTGTAGCTGGAGGCTTGTTACCTGGTAGTATTGGAGTAGTCTTATTCTTGGTCTTAGCTGGCAGTTTTGGCTTGACCAGAGTGTACTTTGCTACCAGTCATTTCCATGAGCTAGTCCCATCAGCTAATCGAGCTACCATGCGCTCAGTTTTATCCATGTACATCCGCCTGGCTACAGCTATTGCCAATCCGATAGTTGGGTTTTTAGCTACTAAGTCGCTAAACTTGACTTTGGTTTTGATAGCACTTTTGCCAGCCATAGTACTACTGGTTCCAAACTTGCGGAGTCCGCTTCGGGATGATTAATTTATAACCAAGCTGGTTGTATCCCAGTATAATCAGCTTGGTTTTCGCAATCTTTTTATGCTATTTATCTGCAATAGAATGAAGGTCAGCAATAAAATCCCTAAAAAAAGAGCACTGGTTTTTGCCGAATAAATATTAGCTAAACTACCAAAGAGATATGCTGTTAAAACATACGGAATATTTTTAAACATATTAAAAGTGGAAATAGTTGTGGCCCGATATTTTGACAAGGTAAATCTGTTTATAGTTATTGAACTTGCATTTTCAAATATGGCTCCAAAGCCATTTCGAACAAACAAAGTAAATCCTCCTAAAATGAGTCCGGCTATAGGAGAAACGATAAGGCTAACTGCAATAATAATACCCAACCCAAAAACAGTTTTTTTAAGTCCAAATTGTTTTATAAATTTTGGTGTCAGTTGTGACATAACAGCCGAAACTAAATAACAAATAGACCAAAAAATGGCTAGCTCTTGAGGAGTAAAACTAAATTCTACTGCTAAAAAATCATTAAGCATTTCACTGGTAATCACCACAATTAAACCAACTGAGAGCAAAAAGATAGTGATTTTTTTGGTTTCAATAGTTTGACTTAGCTGTTTTATGCCTTGTTTTGTTTGTAATATATAATTTCTCCAAGAAAATTTTTCAGAATCAATACTGGGTTCGTGTAAAAAGAAAGTTATAATAAAAGCAATTCCATAAGTAAAGCCAGAAGCTAACATTGGCAGTCTGAAATTAAGTGCGTATAAAAAGCCTCCAATAATTCCAGTCACAGCTGGAGCCAGCAGGTGAATAGACTTAATATTAGCAATCACTTTATCAAATGTATGTTCTTCTTTTGTTTCTAGTAAAGAATCATAAATCAAGGCTTCTGAGGTGCCTGATTCAAAAGTACCACCAAGTCCGGCTATAAAAACGCTGATTACTAATATTGGGAAATTAGGAGTCAAACCCATAAAAATATTACCAAAAGCCATGAGCAAAAATGCTACAGTTAAAGTTATTTTTTTGCCCAACAAGTCTGCAATAGCTCCAGTAGGAATTTCTGCTATTGTCATCGTTAGAATCAGAACTGTCTCAATTAAGCCAATGCCTGCATAATCGGTAAATCGTAAGTAGTAAAAAACCCAAATTCCCAACCAAAATCAGGAATTTTTTAAAAAAGCCAAAATATAAGCTAAGTAAATATTTTTTGACATAAAAGTATTGTAAACTGAGAAAAAATCAAGTCAAAGAAGAAAAAATTAATGTATATCTTTTTTATCATGCTTAAAAATCCGCCAATAAATAAACATTGGAATCAGTAAAAATATTTGTAATATTAATAGTGTACTTCTAGGATTTAGCTTATCTGCTATCAATCCGACTAAAACTGAAATGATTCCAAAAGCTAGTGATCCTAATAAAGAGTTAATGGAAGAAAGCGTCGCTCGTTGTTTGTCTGTAAATTCTTTTTGTAATAGAGTATTACTGGCTACTTCGCTCGAACCATAAAGTAAGGAAGTCATAGACATTAAAGCTGGTGAAAAAACATTGGCAATTAAAATTGCTAACGAGGTGATAATTCTACTAATTAAAGAGTTGGCAAATAAAGTTGGTAAGGCTTTAAATTTTTTAATGATTTTACCGGCAAAAAAGAAGCTGATTGATCCGCCTGCAAAACTTAAAGCCCTTGATATTCCTACAGCCCACAATGGCCAGAGAGAGTTTATAAAAACTGGATTAAAGGTGAAGCCTGTTTCTCCAAAAGCAAATTCTATTATTGAAGCTAAGCTTAAAAGCCGCAGCTTATAACTTTTTTTAAAAACTAGCAAAGCTTCTTTGAGATGATTAAATATATTCCCAGATTCAATTTTGTACCGTCTGATGTCAACTAGCTGAAAAGCAATAACGACTAAAAATATATTAGGTATCACAGCTAGCCAAACAACCAATTTCATAGAAATAGCAGCGATAATCCCACCAAGCACAGCACTAACTGCCAAAGCGGCTTGTTCTGTAGAGCTGACTTTACCCAGATACTCATCATAATCTTTTTCCTTGCCACTAGCTGCCAAACTATCATAAAGCAGGGCATCATTATTGCCACTGAAAAAAGCTCGTGAAAGAGCTTCAAACAAAGCGCCGATTATCAATACAGCATAAGAAAATCCCCAAGCATAAAAAATTGAAGAAAGTAAAATTGCAAAGCTTCCCAAAATAACGGTTTTGCGCCGGCCAATTAAATCAGAATATATACCAGTTGGAATTTCTAAAGCAGCCGCACCAATCATGGTAATAGAAAATAAACCCATCGCTAAAGCGTACGAACCTGTTAGCTGACTAAAATAAATCACAATGATTGCCCCATATAAATAAAAACCCAGTAGAAAATTAAAAATTGAAAGTAGAATGATATTTTTGTGAGCTTTCATATTATTTTTCCCCTACTATTAGCCTAGCAACTGGGAGCCGCTTGAGAATTGCTGCTAATATATACGAAAGTATAAAAACCATTAAAATCTTTTTAAAATAAGCAAAATAAAGAGCTTGTTTAATTAAATGAATTGCCATATGACCATAATGATCAACCAAGGTAATGACAGCTCCATGAATTAAATACATTCCGTACGATGCTTTAGAAATTTCAGCAAGAATATTTTTTATAAAAACTTTTATCACCAGGTTTTCCAGTAGTTGTTTTAACCCGAGCCAAAACAAAATTGTAGTTGCGATAATTGGTAATGAAAATGTATTCCAGAAATAATAACCACTTGTTTTTGCCCAAAAAATAGTTTGGCCAGAATTAAAGTGTTTAAGAGTTATGTAAAAGAAAATACTATTTAGTAAAACTATTACTAAAGCAATTCCTAATAATCCCCAGGCTGTTTTAGTCTTCAGCTTAATATTTTGTGATATGTAACCAAAAAGATAATAGTTTGTATAAGGCAAAAATAATAATAACGAAAAACCTGGTTCGCTTTTATCAAGCAAAAAATATAACAGAGTAGAGTAAAGAGATGCAGCTAAAAATAAACAAAATACCAATCGTGTTTTTTGTTTATTTGAAAATGTTAAAAACGGTTTTAAGCAAGGACTAATTGCATATAAACCAATAACTAAAACAATGAAATATAAAAAGCCTGAGGGACTAAAAAATAAATTATCTATAAAACTAGCAAAAGTAAAAGCAATTCCTTTCCATCGCCATTGCCACCACCCATAAAATGCTGTCCAAAAAACAAAAGGTATAAGTAAACGATGCAAAATTCGTTGCCAAACTTGGGCATAAGAAGAATTCACAACTTTTGGAAATGCCAAAGCCCCACTAAGTAGTACGAAGAATGGAACCGAGATTCTAAAAAGAGTATCAATAAAAACTACCATCCACCAAGTAGCTCCTCCTACATAATTGGTAACTGAAGTGGTAATTTCATCGCTATGAGAAATTATCACTCCTAAAATGGCAATAATTCTTAAAATGTCATAACTTAAGGTTCTTTTTTCCATAGGTATTAGTATAGCTTAGTTTTTATTTTCATATAATCTTCACCCCTATTATGTTATTTATGTAATATGAATTTTAAACAGCTCACACCAGAAGAAAAGCAAGTTATTGAAAATAAAGAAACTGAAGTACCGTTTACCGGCATATATGATGATTTTTGGAAAGAAGGGGCCTATGTCTGTAAACGTTGCCAAACACCCTTGTACCGCTCCAAAGATAAGTTTGATGCTCAATGCGGCTGGCCCAGCTTTGACCAGGAAATTCCCGGAGCAGTTAAGCAGGTTCCGGATTTTGATGGAGTTAGAACCGAAATAGTTTGTGCCAACTGTGGAGCTCATTTAGGCCATGTTTTTACCGGTGAAGGATTAACTTCCAAAAACACCAGACACTGTGTCAATTCAATCTCATTAGAATTTCAACCAAAAGGAGATAAGTAATGGCAAAAACTGAGCTAGCTGTTTTCGGCGCTGGCTGCTTCTGGTGCAGTGAGGCAACTTTTAAAATGGTTCCTGGCATTATCAAAGTCACTCCCGGTTATGCCGGCGGCAACATTGCTGAACCCAGTTATGATCTGGTTAGTACCGGCACTACCGGCCATACCGAGGTGGTGGAACTGGAATATGATCCTACAAAAATCAGCTACCAGCAGCTTTTGGATATTTTCTGGAAAATTCATGACCCAACCACATTTAACCGCCAAGGTAATGATATCGGTCCCCAATACCGTTCTATTATTTTATGGACTAATCAAAGGCAAAAAGAGTTAGCTGAGGCTGCCAAAAAAGAGCAGGCATCCCACTTTACCATGCCTATTGTGACTGAAATCAAACCTTTAGAAATATTTTACGGAGCTGAGGCAGAACATCACAACTACTTTGAAAAGCATCCTGATCAAGCTTATTGCAAAGCGGTGATTGTTCCCAAAATTGTAAAGTTGCAAAAATTTTTAGATCAATAATTCTAATATTTCCCAAAGCTAAAATTTTTAGTATAGTAGCTGTGATGATAGCCGATAATTTACAAGCTATATCTCCACTTGACGGCCGGTACCAAAGCAAAACTTCCCAGCTTTCAAAGTATTTTAGTGAATCAGCTCTAATTACCTACCGCATTAAAATAGAGCTTGCTTATTTGAAATTATTATCAAAATACCAAGTCATTAGACCTTTAACTTCTTCAGAACAGTCCTTATTAGATACTCTAAGTCAGCCCAATATTACTTATTGTCGGCAGGTTAAAAAGCTTGAGGAAGAAACTCATCATGATGTTAAAGCCGTTGAATATTTTTTACAAAAAAAATTACAAAAATCTTCATTGTCAGATATTATTTCTTTTTTGCATTTTGGCATCACTTCCGATGATGTCAATAATTTGGCTTATAGGTCAATGACCAAAGATAGCTTAAAGCAGGTTTTAATTCCTCAATTGCTCCAAGTTTTAGAAAACTTAAATACTTTGGCTTTGCGATATGTTCAAATTCCAATGCTAGCTCGCACTCATGGTCAGCCAGCTATACCAACTACCTTTGGCAAAGAATTGATACTTTTTGCCCTAAGGCTTCAACCTTTACTTACCAAACTCACTCGGTTTAAATTTGTTGGCAAACTAAATGGAGCCATTGGCGCCTATCATGCCTTAGCTTTTACCTATCCCAAAATCAATTGGCCTCAATTTTCTCAAGACTTTTGCAAGGAGTTAGACTTTGACTGTAATGAGCTAACTAGTCAGATCAATTTTCCTGATGATTTTTTAGAACTATTTAGTTTGTTCGAGCGTATTAATGGAGTCTTGCTTGACCTAAATCAGGACCTGTGGCGCTATATCAGTGATGACTGGCTTATGCAAAAAGGTAAAGAAAAATATGTTGGTTCCTCAACTATGCCTCAAAAAGTCAACCCAATTGAATTTGAAAATAGTGAAGGTAATTTAGTATTAGCTAATGGCTTTTTTGAAACCTTTATTCGTAAATTGCCCATTAGCCGTTTACAACGGGATTTATCTGAAAGCACTGTTTGGCGAAATGTTGGTTCAGCTTTTAGCTACTGCTTACTGGCTTACCAAAGTCTGCAAAAAGGCCTAGATTCGATTAGTGTTAATGAAAGTATTATGCAGCAAGCCCTCAATCAAAACTGGAATATCTTAGCTGAAGCTTGGCAGACTCTAGCTCGTACTACTGGTGATAGCAAAGCCTATGAAAGAGTAGCAGGGATTGCAAAACAGAAAAAAATAACTGCTAAAGATTGGCAACAACTAACCAAAGATTGTGATCCTAAACTAGCTAAATTAAAACCCGAAACTTACTTGGGTTTGTCAGTTTTACTAACTAGAAAGAAATCAAAACAGGTATCAATTTTTATAAATAACATGAAAAAGAGAGGCAACTATGTCTGATTTTTTAAACATATATCGACAGGTCTATAAACAAAATAAATATGTAAAAAAACTGCCAAAACAAACGTCAAATCTTTTTTTAAAAAATCGACCTAATTCTATAGCTATTGGTGGCGGTGCCATTGGAGATGAAGGGAAGGGGAGAATTGTTGATGAGTTGGTTGCTAATTTTTTGAAAAAACACAAAGAGGTCGTTGTGTATCGCGATAACGGCGGTGCTAATGCCGGCCATACCGTAGAAGTTGGTAATGTCAGAATTGCTTTACATCAGCTAGGGTCAGGTATTTTACAAAAAGGCTGCCATATTATGCTTGGTAAAGAAATGGTGCTTCATCCAGAGGATTTGATCACAGAAATTGAACTTGTGAAAAAAGCTACAAATAGTAAAAATTTGCCGGCACGTCTTTCAATTGATGAAATGGCTTTTTTGTGCCTAGATACTCACCGTGCTTTTGATGCAGTTTTAAAGCAGCGTGCCGACGGCTATCTTGGTGCCACTGGTAGGGGCATTTCTCCAGCCTATGCTGACGTGATTTTTCGCCATGCTTTACGAATCAGAGATTTAATGGCTCGTAACTGGAAAGATAAATTAACTAATCATTTCAAACTGTATCAGGAATGGATCAAGGGTATGAATTTTGATCTTGCCAAAATTGAAGTGCCGAGATTGACGGGAGAAGCGGTAAAAGTTGGCAGTTTAAAAATTTTCCTAAACCGGTTAGAAAAAACCAGAAATCAAATAAAACCATTTGCTACTTCTGTTTATGATTTAATTAAAAACCGATGGGAAAACAAAACTCCGATTATTTTTGAAAAGGCTCAAGCCTTAGGTCTTGATAAACGTTGGGGTGTTTATCCAGACGTAACAGTTTCCAACTGTGGTCTTGATGGCATTTTATCTTCAACTGATGGGGTTGTTGATCCAAATCAGATAGCTATTAAAACCGCTACCATTAAAACCACCTATACCTCTAGCGTTGGTTCCCGTGTTTTACCCACCCTAATAAAAACCAAGTTGGCAGCAAAAATTAGAGAGGATGCTAATGAGTATGGTGCAACAACAAAACGCCCGCGGGATATTGCCTATATTGATTTGCCGATGTTATCTTTTTTGTTTAGAGTAGGAGGAATTGAATATGTAAATATGACTCACTTAGACATTTGTTATCAAAATATACCCATTAAAGTTTGCATTGCCTACAAACAAAATGGTAAGGAAGTTGCTTACCGGCCTGACCAAAGCTATTTAGATACCGTCAAGCCAGAGTATCTTGAATTGCCATCATGGGATGGCAAAACCGTCAGTCAAGTCCGTTGTTATGATGATTTGCCCAAAGAAACTAAGCAGTATATCAGTTTTCTTAGCGCCTGTTTGCAAGCTAAGCCGTTTATGCTGACAGTCGGTCCAAAGCGGGAACAGACTATAAAATGTTACTAATTAATTAACTCATTTTTTTATAAAGCCAATATTCATCATTTTTTTCTTTAAGAACAAAATTTTGATCTATACATTTTTGCAATATTGGTAACTGTTGGTCGAACTCACCTCTATCTCCAAATTTCCATTTAGGATTATGTATTACTAATTTAGTATTACTGTTTAAAATTTGATTACAAATCATTTTTTCTTTTTGAAAATTTTTATTTGTAAAAAGATCAATTAAAGAATCATAATAAGTAGCATTTTTTCTTCCTGTCATTGCGTAAAATGGAGGTGAATAAAACAGTGTGTTTAAAATATAATCATTCCTAGAACTGTTTTGCTCAATAAATCTAATCACCGATTGCAATTTTTTTGCCTCATATTCGTTGCTAACCTGTAATGTCCCAAACTTTGCAGTTACGTTATATTGAGGAATTCTAAAATTAAAATAGTAGTGAAAAGCAAAAACATATAAACGCATTAAAAAAATGATAATAACTATATTCATTAATGATTTAAGTTTGCTTGTTTTAAGTTTTGAAAAAATGTAAATAAAAAGAAGTAAAAAAATAGAATTTGCATATACTAGGTGTTCAGGGTCTGGTTTACGAATACTTTTTAAAAAAACTAGTGTTCCCCAAATTAATAATAAATAAATAATTTCTTTTTTAATAAAATTTCTTTTTTTAAAAAATAATAAATAAATTGCTATTAAAATTGCCAAAAATGGCAAAGCATAAAGACAAACGGTCAGAATAAATTCGAAAAAAAATACCATGAATGACCAACTGTTCATAATGCCAAATTGGTTTAAAAGAGTTGAGAAAGATTTTTTTAAAATATCTAAACTAATAAAAATTTGATCAATATAATTTATATCCATCGTTGTCCCATGTTTTAGTCCTTTTAAAACTGTTTCCTGTATCATTGCAAAAAAGAATTTTTTATATAACCAAAAGTTAAAAGTAAAAATAAGAAATGTTCCTAAAATAAATGTCAAAATATTTTGCAATAATAATTTAATTTTCCCTATTTTTAGAACTAATAATGTAATTACGGAAAAAGCAAAAGCACCTGTTAAAAAAAATCTAAAATTAAAAGCTACCCCTACAAAAGAACCAGCCATAAATAACCAAAATCTATTTTCTGTAAAAAGATATTCATAAATAAATAAAAATGAAAAAAGTAAAAAAAACATGTAAATTTGTAAATCTCCCATGAAAAAAAACAGAATCGCCGAAACTGCTGCATAAATATTTTTTTTACAAATTAACTTCATTAATATAAAAACTGCTGATGAAACAAGACTTTTTATAAAAACATTAAATAATAAAATACTTTTTATTTGTAATCCAAAAATTTTATATACTAGTGCTGGAACATAAACTTCTCCAGGAGGAAATAAAAGCCAAAAATCTTTGTATGGAATTTGTCCATTAATTATTCTAAGAGGGTTTTGTATGTATTCAGCTAAATCATCTGATAAAGCTCCATGATTATAAAAGTCTATTTGAATTAAGATAAAAAAAGTAAATAACAAAAAAAACCAAAAAAAATTATTATTAAATATTTTATATTTTTTGAAAGTCATAAATCATAATTTTATATTTGCATTAATAGTAGCAAATAGTATGATTTTTAACCATAAATATTTAGCTTTTATGTTTACAGTTGGCCCCAAAGCGGGAACAGACTATAAAAGCTTATTAAAAACTAATCTCATAAATTCTTCAAACGGAGTGGTGAATTCAAAACCAGCTTCCCTTTCTTCTGGTGATAGTTTTATTTGCTCTATAATTTTTTTGAGTGGAACAACCTCTATGCCGTCAACTTCTTCAGGATTGTAACGTAGTTCTCCTAAAACAGACCTATCTATACAAATTGTTTTAATATGCATTTGCTTGGCTGGTATATTATTTTCTCTTATCTCACTATCAAAACATCTTGTTTCATCAAATTTTTCTATTGTAATACCTATTTCTTCAAATGATTCTCTTAATAAAGCGGTATCAGTCAAAGCTTCAAGTAAAGTTTGAGGTAAAGCAAATACATGATACATGTCTTGTTCATCAACATGGCCAGAAACTAAAAAAGTTAAACAATCTGGAAATTCTTTTTTATGTTTTGATCTTCTTTGTAAAACCACACAAAATTCACCATTTTCATCAGTTGTCGTTACAAATAATCCAACTATTAGTCGTGTAAGCTCTACATTACTACTAGCTTTAGCTCTATCAATAAAATCAAGATTGCCATAATCTAAAACTGCAACTCGTTCAGCCATAATATCCTTATATATAAATAAATATAAGCATTATAGCATTTTAGATTAATTTTTAAGCCTATAAAACTAATTACTAAACTATTGAAATATTGAGAGCAAATATTTACTTAGCAGTTTTATTTCGATTAACCACAATATGATCCATAGATACAGCATCAGGCTGTTGCAACATAAAAACTAAAATTTTAGCAATTTCAGCTGGATCCATAAAATTTGTGGTGTCTTTATCTTCACCAGATTTAGTAAAAAGTGGGGTATTCATACCACCGGGATAAAAACCTAAGACTTTAATATTTTTACCTTCCTCTGCCATTTCTTTTTTTAAACTTTCCGTAAAGCCAGTGACGCCAAATTTACTGGCAATATATACACTTTCATAAGCATGGCCACCTGTCATTAAACCGGAAGTCGAGGAAATATTGACAATAATCCCTGAATTTTGTTTTTTCAAAATTGGCAAAACTTGCCTAGTCAGTAAAATAGTTCCTATCAGATTAGTATCAATAATGTTTTTGATATCAGTAATACTGTGTTTTTCTAGTGGTGAATATTTGATAACTCCGGCACAGTTGATTAAAATATCGAGCTTGCCAATGTTTAATTTTTCAATTTCTTCAGCATTAGTTAGGTCGCAAACCATCGAAGAGGCAAATGGGGATTTAAGTTTTTTAACTGCAAGGTTAAGATTATTCTGATTTTTACCTAGAATAATCACTTTAGAACCCAATCTAATTAATTGTTTACTAATCTCAAACCCCAAACCAGAATTGCCTCCAGAAATAAGAATAGTTTTGTTTTTTAGGCTCATATATCTCCTTTTATTTACTAGTTTTGTTATAGAGGATAAATTACAAAATCGCAAGACTATTTACTTTTATATTGACAAATACCTTTACAATTAATACTTGACAAACTGACAATTAGCTTTACAATTATATTTACAATTATTTTACATATACTGCCATGTTTCAACCCCAATATTCCCTAACTAATCATCTTTTTAATAATGTTGCTACCTGTGAGCGGCTGTATGGTCAAGTTGAGGCTTTACGCCTCCCAAAACAGTTGGAATTAAATCTTAAACGTAATAATCTGATTGAATCAGCCTATGCTTCCAACCGGATCGAGGGTAACCCCATGACCTTACCTGAGGTAACTAATTTGATTCTTAATGACCGCATGCCAAGCAATCGTGATGAAAAAGAGATTGCTAACTATTTTGCCATGTTGGAAAAATTGGATAGTTATGCTCAAAAACCTTTCAGTGCCAAGCTAGTAACTGATTTACATCAGGAATTATTTGCTCATTTTGAAGAAGGAGCTGGCCGGCTTCGCAATGAAATAGTGGCCGTCAGCCGTTATACAAGAGAGGAGAATGGCAAAGTAAAGTTGAATATTAAACATATGCCTCCATATCATGCTAAGACCGAAATCAGACAAGCTTTGGAAGAATTATTGTCTTGGGCTAAGCAACAAACTGAATTACCAGTAGTAGTCAAAGCTGGGATTTTTCATCATCATTTTGTTTATATTCACCCATTTTTAGATGGAAATGGTCGGATTTGCCGGATGCTAACTGCCTTACTATTTATAAAAGCCGGCTATCGAATCAATAGGTATTTTATTTTGGATGATTACTATGATATTGATCGAAACCAGTATTCCGACATGCTGCACAGTGCTGATGATGGTGACAAAACTCAGTGGCTCGAATATTTTAGCGATGGAGTTAAGTACTCACTTCAAAGTGCTTTAGCTAAAGCTCAAACTTCATTGCAAACACTACACATAGCTCAACGACCAAGCACTAAAGAACGGACAGTTTTGGATATTATGATGAAATATCCAGAAACTACTTCAACAGAAATCGCTGGACAGTTACAAGTTTCGAGACAACAAGCTCATAACTTATTAAGTGGTCTGGTGGAAAAAGGGTTAATAGAAAGAAAGGGAAGTACAAAGTCAAGCTACTACGTACTAAAATAATTTCCTATATTACAGTATGACTACAGCAAGTTCGGAACTTTCTACTCAGGAAGTTGGACAAGAAAACCAATGGACAGAAACAACCATTGTCAAACATTATTTAGATCACAATCTACCTCAACAGATATCCAGTGTTATTGAATCTGTCTTGGATTTCGGCAATGAGCCAGAGTTAAGAAATGAGTTAGCAAGATTAGTTGTTCAAGAAACCAGAAAATACATCACTGATACTAAGCTTTCCGAAGAAGTTAAACATATAGCTCATGAATTTTTGGATTATGGTATTGAAACTTCTCCAGAAATTTTATTGCACTGTTTGTCAGTTGCGTTTACTGCCCGAGATTTTTGCATGCAAGTTAGCCAAGGTTTAGATTTTTCTCCGAACCAAGCTTTTTTTGCTTGTTTGGTTCATGATTATGGTCGATTTGAAAAGAAAGTTATTGAACTCACTACTGAGGGAAATTCTATTTGGAATGGTACTTTGAAAAAACCAAGATTAAAATTATCAGACCCTGAGTGGGCAATGGTTACAACTCACCCTCAAAGGGGATACGAGATTATAAAAACAAAAGCTCAGCAATTGGGCATTGAAGACGACCCAACTATACAGCTTGCTTTACATTCCACTTTACTTCATCAACGCTGGTTTAATCCGCCTGAAGAAATTGTAGAGAAAAACAGATCATATCCCAATAATGAAATATTGGCTGATCTTGGTTTTAATCCTAAAGAAATACCTCCTATTGTCTTATTATCCACACTTGCTGATGTATATTGCGCTAGATTAGATCCTTTTAGACATTTTTATCAAAAACCTCAATCTCCAGAAGAAGCTATCGCTGCTATGACAGACGATTTGGGTACTCATTTTGATCCTGAATTGGGAAAGGCTTTTTTAGACTGGAGAAGCTCTTTTTAAATTGCTATAACATATCCATGACCAGCCAAACCCATGATTTGGCAGCTCTGACTGCCCTCAATCTTTGCATCGTTATTCTTACAGTTCCCAGTATGTCTATTGCTACGGCTTTTGTAGCTGTTTGTGCTTGTTTTATTGGTGGACTGATCGCAGATTTGGACAAACCTACTGCTAAAATTTGGGATAAATTACCAGCTGGTAATTTACTAGGCCGAGCCCTACAACCATTTTTAGGAGCTCATCGACATCTATCACATTCAGCTGTGGGGCTGGTTTTATTTGGTTTGGCAGCCAGCTATATTTTAAATCTTATTAGTCCGGTTTTATTAGTTGATATTACTATTGTGTGGTGGGCTTTTATGATTGGACTAATTTCTCATATTATTATGGATCTGTTAACTTCAGAAGGTGTGCCACTTTTATTTCCTATTGATATTCATTTTGGAATTCCACCAATCAAATTTTTGAGAATGAAAACTGGTAGTTTTTGGGAAAGGTATTTGGTCAAACCTGGACTTATTGTTGCTAATGCCTATCTACTTTTTGCTAATTTAGACAGATACGTTCAGTTTTTTCACAGTTTAGGAAAATAATTATTTTGCATATACTTATGGCCCAAACGATTTACTTTGTTCGTCATGGTCAAAAAGAAAAACATCCAGGCGATCCCAGTCTAACTGATCTGGGAATTAGACAAGCTAAAGCAACAGCCAATTATTTTAAAGATAAAACAATTGATGCTTTGTACTCCAGTCCTTTACTAAGAACTAAAGAAACTGCCCAATATATAAATGTAAACTTTGGCTTAAATCTTATTATTGAGCAAAGACTCTATGAACGGCTTAATTGGGGAGATAGAAAAGGAGAGACGTTTGAAGAATTTTGGCAGCTGTGGCAGAAAACTGATTTAGATCGAAATTTTAAACCACCTAAAAGCAGATCATCAAATCAAACGGGAAGAGATGTATTGGAATTTTGCAATCAGGTTTTAGCAGATAAAAATATCAAATCAATATTAATGGCTACTCATGGCGGTACCATTGGTGATTTTTTGAGAATAGTATTTGATAATAGTTTGTTACCCACTAAAACTAATCCCGAAAACCAAGCTCAATATATTGAAGTCAATGAATGCTCAATTACTGAAGTTGAAAAACATGGTTCAAACTATATTTTGAAAAGGCTTAATGACACTAGTCATCTTATTTAATTTTCTTTTTGCCCAAACTTTCAGAAAAGCGCAACAAGTATCCGTCTGGGTCATTGACTAATATTTCCCGGCAACCGTACACTACTTTTCCAGCCTGATACCAGCTGTCTTTAATGCCACGGATAAGGGGATACTCATGTTGTTTTAATGATTTCATAATGGGGTTAACACTTTCAGTATCGATTTGAAAATTGATGCCCCGGCCAAACGGGTAGTCCAGATTTTCTTTTTCCTTTTCACCGGGCACCAGCTCCTGAATCATCAGCTGGCTACCCTGATAGGAGAGAAAGGCAAAGTTTGGGTGCTCTCGGCTATACTCAATTTTGAAACCGATAATGTCCACATAAAATTCTAGGCTTTTTTTGAGACTGGAAATATACAGTTCTGGTAATAACGGTAGAAATTTCATAGCTGTGTTTTATTTTTTATAGTTTGAGTTTTTAATCTGTCCTACTCCAAATTCTAACAAAATAGTTGTGAAAAACAAATTGTCATGAAGGCTAATTTTTACGCTATACTACTATCCAAGTATTTTACCTATTTCTATGATTTCAGTAAAAGATCTTTCATTTTCATACCGGGAAAAGCCAATTTTTATTAAAGCAAATTGTATGGTGGGTAATTGCCAAAAAGTCGGCTTAGTCGGCCCCAATGGTGCCGGTAAGTCTACGCTGTTTAACCTCCTGATGGGAAGGGAGTTTCCGGAAGAAGGTACGGTCACTGTTCAAGGTAGCGTAGAACTAGTTTCCCAGGAGGTAAAACGTGACAAAATTTTGGAAGGAAGTTCTACTATACGAAATTATCTTGATAGTAAGTATCAATACCAAAACGCAGAGCTAAAAAAAATGCTGGTTGGGCTGGAGATGGCCGACATAGATCTTGAAAAACCGCCCCACAAACTAAGCGGCGGTCAAAAAACTAAACTCGCTATTATAAGGGCTTTGCTTTTGGAGCCGGATATTTTGCTCCTGGATGAGCCAACTAACTTTTTAGATATAGCCGGGAAAAAGTGGATCATGAATTTTTTAGCCCACTATCCCAAAACCATTCTCTTGGTATCTCATGACTTGAACTTGCTCGACCAAGCCATTGATAAAGTTATTGCTATTGACATCCATAAACATACTTTAGAAGAGTATAAGGGCAATTATTCAAATTTTGTAAAACGTAAAAAAGAACGCGATGATTTACTTAAACGTCAAATCCTTAATGAGCAAAAACATATTGCCCGTATGAAAGAGGGTTTGCAAAAAATGGCACGCTTTAAAACTGACCGAGGAGTTAAACAACGTACTCAGCTCAAACGTCGTATTGAAAAATTGGAAACTTCACTGCCTGATTTGCCTCAAGAAGTCCAGCAGATCAAACTGAATTTACCGGAGCCAAGCCATGTCGGGGCCATGCCTATTATGATTAGAGGAGTTTCCAAATCCTTTGGCACCACTGTCGTTTTAGATAATGTTTCTCTATCGATTGCAAAAGGGGAGCGGATAGCCCTCATTGGCCCTAATGGCGCCGGAAAAAGCACTTTAATTAAAATTGCTTTGGGGCTTCTTACTCCAGATTCAGGAGAGATAATTAAAAATAATAATTTAGACATTGGCTATTATTCTCAAGAATTTGAAGTCCTGGATATGGATAAAAACCTGTTTGAAATAGCTCAAGAACAAGCTCATTTGAGCGAAGGCAAAATTCGCTCAGTTTTAGGGAAATTTATGTTTTCCCAATCAAAGGTATTTCAAAAAATCGAAACTTTATCAGGTGGTGAAAAAACCAGATTAGCCATAGCTTTAATTCTGCTTAAACAACATAACTTGCTCATCCTAGATGAACCAACTACCTATTTGGACGTTATGTCCCAGCGGGTCATTTTGGAAGCTTTAAAAAAGTACCAAGGCGCTATGTTGTTTGTTTCCCATACACCTGAATTTGTAGAAGGTTTACAACCCAGCCGAGCATTACTGTTACCACAAAATAAAATCAGGTATTGGGAAAAAGAATTAGCTACTCTAGCTGGGGAAATATAAAATTTGAATTATTGGAACTGATTAGTTTTTAGCCAATTGTTTCCGTCTTACCATCAACATAATTGCAAATAAAAAGTTAATTCCCAACCAGGAAATAGGATATAGGGCAGTAACTATAGAATAGGTTTGTAGAGCTATAAGCGCTAAAGCAAAACGGACAGTATTCAAAAAATAAAATGACAACGTTTCGCTATACGGTTGATTCCATGATTTTCTGATGGTTGGAGCAAAGCCAAGCAAATCAACACTTGTAGCTAAAATTGTAGAAAGCACAGCTTGCTTAGCTAGCAACCATAAAGCTAAAGCAATAATTGCCAAGATGAGAAACATAGTATCGGCAAAAATTATTTTGACCTGACTTTTGTAGATAAATCCAAGAGCAATCACAACAATACACATCAAACCAGCAGCTAAAGTTACAAATGAGCCACTCCCAGCTCCGCCACTAAATTGCAATGCAAACACCAATAAAGTAACAAATCCCCATAAAAACCAGCTATATAAATGTGGCTTAGTCTTACCTTTGATAATGTCTTTACTGTAAGGAATGTAGCCAATAAAAACTAAAATGGTTGCCAAAATGCCTAGAAGATTTTTAAGCTCAGAAAGAGAGGAAAATAGTAACATGGATAATTTTATTTTACATAATTTTTTGTGATTGGATATATATAAATTTGACAAAATAAATTTTCTTTTTTGCCTAAATTTATCAAAGTTTGATAAATCCCAACTTTCGTTTTTCAAGGTGTAAATTTCCAACAAATACGTAATAATTAAGCTATATGGAAATTACTGATGAAATAAATGTTGTATCAGAAAGCAAGAAATCTGAACTAAATACAGTTAACTATGAAAGCTCTGATTCTACTCAAATAACTAGCAGCGAATTTTCTGTTTCAAATAAAAAAAACCTTTTAATTAAGGTGGGTTTACTAGCAATTTTTTTAATACTGTCTACTGGTTTGATTATTCTTTACGTAAAAAATAAAAAGAGTGGGGGGATAGATAAAAAAATTCAATCCAATAATGCTTCAGTCCAAGATTCTAAAAAAACTGCTTCACATTCAGGCTCATTTGCTGATTTAATTCTTGAAGATGTTTATCAACCAAGCTCAACTTCATCACCAACACCGAGTCCAAAATCAACAACCACTCCTGCAGCTACCACCATTCCAAAGCCAACACCTACACCAACTCCAATTCCAGACGATATTGAACTGACTAACCTGTATATCAGTAACCAATATAATTCCCCCAATGATTCCACCAGCTACAACTCTAATGGTGATCCAGATATTCAAACTTTTGAAGAGCGTAGGGGACCAAGCGGCATTATAGCTTCTCAGTCGTTTAAAAATAATGGTCCAAACCCTCTGAACAACATTAAATATCAGCTTTGGATCAATGGCGAATTTATCAGCGAAACTATGACTGAAACTATTAATCCCTTTGAGGTAAATAATGTCAATGGCTTTTATAGTTTACCTAGTTCTCCAGGAACATACATAGTTGAAGTTAAGGTCAACCCAGATCATACCGTCCCTGAAAATAATTACAATAATAATAATATGAGCAAAAAATATATCGTGATAAATGATATAACTCCACCAAATATTATGGGTATTAATACTACTCGTGACAATGTCAATAAGCAAACCTGTCTTAGTTTTGGTTTCAATGATAATATTTCTGAACCAACTGAAATGAAATATTATGAAAAACTAGATGCAGAAAATTATCATGAAATAAGCTGGGATCACTCAGTAGAAACTGGCTATCGTCGTTGTCTTTCCGGCCCAGCTGGTGAAGCCCATAGCTATCATCTCAAAATCACAGATAAACGAGACAATACTGCTGAAAAAACATTAAATTTTGAACTGTATGCATTTTAATCCTAGTAGTTCTATTGTATTTTAGTATATAAATTTACGTTTAATCAGCAAAATTCACATTCCTCAATCCAAATACTGTTTTTTAAACCAAAAGTTTGCGTTGCTAAGTTTCTACTCGCTATAATTTTACTAAACGTTTTATGGCTAAAAAAACATATCTTCAGACATTTTTGCAAAACCAGTTTTACCAGAGATTAATAGTTTTTCTAGGTCTCTACTTGTGTATTATTCCCTTATTACTTACATTATTAACGCCCATTTTTCATTTAGATCAGTACGCTCGGTTTGCTTACCCTACGGTTATCAGCCCTATTATCTTACTTATTATAGTAGCGGTATATAGCCCAGAACTGAAAGATTTTAGATTTATTAAACAGCTAAATCAAACTTTATCTTGGGGAATTTTAAGTTTAGTTTTTTTGGGAGTTTATTTAGAGCTTTACCAGGTTGTGGCTTGGCTTTTAGTGCATTACAATTTTTCAGCTCACTGGTTTCATTTGCTTTTAGTGTATGGGGTTAAAAATCTTTTTTATCTTAGTTTATTTCTGAGTATTTTTGGTTTTGCGTTTTTGCGTAAATTTTACATTTTAGCTATTCAATTTTTGGCATTTAATATTATCTATTACGGTTTGTTTTTTATACTGTTTCCATATTGGGAATATCTAGCTAAATGTTCAGCTTTAGTAGCTGCTTTTTTACTAAACTTAGTTTTCACTCAGACTGAAATTATTATTGATGGCACTAATGTGGCCTTAATCCTGCATAATTTTAACGTTGGTATCGGGGAAGCTTGTGCTGGTACTATGCTGATTTTGCTTTTTGCTACACTGTATACGGTTTTTTGTTTTATCAAACCGCAAGCAGTTCAAATTCCCAAAGCTATATTTTTCTTGGTCATTGGGAGCTTTGGCGCCTTTATGTTAAATAGTTTGCGGATTTTTTTGCTTATGGTGATTGGTCAAAGCAACCCTGACTTGGCCATGAGCTTATTTCATGACCATGCTACTTGGATATTGTTTGTAGTTTATTTTTTGGGTTTTCTAAAAGGAACATACCAATACGTAACCAAATAGTTTATCCAATTCTCACTAAGTTGAGATTATTGCGCTTGTTTTAAACTAGTCCCATCCCATTTAACCACTGGTTCATCTCCATACTTTGCATTAATCTCTACAGATTCGCTTAGCCAGGTGCCATAATCAATGGTCTTGTTTTTAGGTCCTTCAAAAGGCGCTATCGCAAAGTAAAGTGTGGTTTTATAGCTATTGGCTGATGTTTCCTCTAATCGACCAGAGGCTTTTAGATCTGAAGGAAGAAAACCTCTTTTAAAACTTTCTCCATTGCCAAAAACTTTACCCATAGTATAGATACCACCTAGATCTCTATCTTCTTCAGGACTAGCATCCAGATCATCCCAGCAAGTAGGCGTAAAACATACATCCATCATATAAGATGATCCGCTCACATTAACCACTTTGATAATCTGATTTGCAATATTTTCTATATTACCAGAGCTTACATTTTTATTTTTAACTTCATTAGACTTAGTTTCTTCTTTGATAGTTTCTTTTTCCTCTGCCTTTTTATCAATTTCAGCTTCTTTATTTTCATTAATGCCTAAAGCTTCTTCAATCGTTTCATTACTCTCGCTGGCATTATTGTCTTTAAGCCATTGATTAACTTCTTCGGGAGCCAAAGCCGCTCCCTCAGCTTTTATGTCTCCTGTTTCGTCTACTTTTATGCTAATACCAATGATTTTTTCATCCTGAACCACTGACCTAATCTGATCTATCCCAAAAGTGGCCGCAGAAAGTCTGTCTATGCTTTTGGTAAGATTGCCCGGGATTGTTGCTATGGTCAAAATTCCGGCTGCAGGCTCGGTGACAGTTCGCAGCTGCCCTACAATTTTTGAAACCTTATTTTTATCTCCAAGGGCAATACGTGCCTCATCATCAGCAATTTCCAGAGTTAAATCAGCTCCCACTACAACTGTTGCCGTCGTTGCCAGAACAGAAGTCCCTCCGCTTAAGACAGTTGTGCCAACAAAGCCTACTACCTTGCACCCATTTTTGATTCTCATGGCATCATTTTCCAAAGTTTGAAAAGTATCTCCTTCTTCCCCCCAGGTTTCTCTAGCTACCATCGCCTGATCTTGATTCAGGATCAACTGAGCTCTTTTGGCATCTACTCCTAAATGTTTAGCCAAAGTCATGATTTTTTTACCTAGTGGAGCACTGTCAACAATCCTAGAAATTTCTTCTTTGTCATATGCATAAACAGGAGGAGCTATATCAAAGCTCATCTTTTCTTGGGATAATTTTTCAGCATTTGTTCCCAGCTTAGCAGCCCTATCTTCAAGTTCTTTCCACCCGCTAATAATTTCAGTCATTTCTTCATTCCAAGCGTCATAAGTTCCAAAATCTTTAGCATGAGTTAAAACATTATCTGTTTGATAGCGTAACGTTAGATAATCTTTGGAAATATCATAGGTTTCCTGCAACACTACTTGCTGTGGATCTGCATTGGGGGTTAAAAGTTTAGATTGCCAAAGAAAATAAAAACTGAAAATTGCTAAAACAATAATACCTACAATAATAAAGATTATTTTTTTCATAAATTTGAATCATAAATACTGAATAAAATTAGTGTTTATTTTATCAGTAATTGCAATTTAGCAAAACACATTTCATAATAATTCTAGTCTATAGAAAATTATTTTTAAATGGGCCTATTTAACTATTCCAACATATCCAAAATTGTTCTTTTTATAGCCGTTGGCCTTGCTTTTACTAGCCAGGTTTATGCCACTGGTGAATCTTGGCTTGATGGCTATACGTATCGCAAACAAATTACTATTACTGGCTCTTCTGCAGGTTCGCAAACTAATTATCAAGTTAAAATCACTGTCAATAAAAATGCTGGCACCGATACTAGCGCTACTGTGTACCTAAATAACAATGTTTTAGATAGTTTTAATGACATCCGTTTTACCCAATCTGATGGACAAACATTGCTTGATTATTGGATTGAGTCTTCTACGACAGATACGGTGACTGTTTGGGTAGAATGTGACAGCATTCCTGAGTCTCCTAGTACCGCCACTTTTTACCTTTACTATGGTGATGGTGATGCCACTAGCTTAAGTAGTGCCATCAATACGTTTCCTTTTTACGATAATTTTGATGATAATTCTGTCAATACTTCTCTTTGGGATGTTGCTCAATCTGGTTCTGCTACGTATAATGAATCCGGTGGTTACGCTAGGGTTTCGGGATCATCCTCAGGATCTTGGGTTTTAGCCTACTTTAGAACCAAAACTGCTTTTGGGCCTCAGTATGCCATTAGGGCCAAACAGTACTTTTCTGCTTCTAGCGCTAATTTTTGTTCATACAGCGGCTTTGCTGATAATACTCATACTTCTTATTTTGATCTTGCCAATGCTGTAATTCTTGATAACAATAAATACAACTGGGCTAGTGATGAACATAATCTCGTCACCTATGCCAGCGGAAGCGGGGTCGGTCAAGCAGCTGGCAACCAAAATGCTTCTTGGAAAGTTTTCGAATATCGTCGTTATACGGATAATGCGCAAATCATGTATGACGATATTTCTGCTACTGCTATTACTACTCCAGCCAGTATTCCTACTGCTAATTTGTATGCTGGCATGTGGGTAAACCCAGGAGCTGGCGCTTCCGGTTATATATATACTGATTGGTTTCTTGTGCGCAAATATGTCAATCCAGAACCAAGCATGGCTTTTGGAGAGGAATCAACTTATACTCCCAGTTACGTTATTACTAATCCTCCTGAGTCTACTCAGATTACTCTCGCTTCTGATGAAGAATCAGATGTTACCAGCTCCGGTCAAACTGGAATCCAAACTGTAGCTATTGCTAAAAGTACTTACCGCGTTGCTGCTTTTTCTGTTGATTTTTCTGCAGATAGGGATTGGACAGATCTAACCGTTGATAGTGACGGTGAAAAAGCTGTCTTGCACTATGATGGCGGTTTTACTTCAATCCCTGGTAGCTCCGGAGAAAGCTTTAGTTTGTACATTCCTGACAATGGTGGCTCTCGTGTCAGAATTTGCCCAAATGCTAGTTCTTTAGCACAAGTAACTTCTGGCTGTAGTAATGAATATTTTCTGACTACTAGTGATAGTAGTGTAAGTAAAACAACAGTAAACGGAATAGATTACTGGGTCATTGCTGGATTGAGTGGAACTGGAGGCGAGGAAGCAGAAGCACCATCAGGAGGTAGTAGCAGTTCTTATCAAGCCCCACTCTTCACTGATTTAGCTTTATATTTCACCCTCTTCTTATCTATCATCGGAGGTTTTAAAATTATTCGAAAAACTATTCCTCTTGCTTAATTAAGCTATTGCCAACTTATTCAATATCATGAACAATGTTCGTTAATTTGTAATCGCTTTTGATTTTTATTTTTGAATATTAATGGACTTAGATTGATTTATGTATAAAAATTATTTTGACCTGACATGTTGCAAAAAAAGACAGACATATACTTGAGCTATGAAATAAAATATACTTTTCACTCAAATCAAATGAAGACTAATAAGGAAATTATGGCCAATATATTTAATTGTAGGAAAATAAGCAAACTGCTCAACCTAAAGTAGGTATGTCAGTTCAAAGCATGAGCTGCAAAGAAGATCAAAAAAAATGGTTTTAGTACCACATAAAACAACCTCGATGTAACCTGCCTGGGGTTGTTTTTATTACAATTCATAACCCATTTGATACAAGGCAAACGCAACTGCAAGCAGGGAAATAAACGAAAAAGCTAAGTAAACCATAGCTGTTAGCATGGGCACTCCAATGTTATTAACTCCTAATTGGGGTAAATCCTGATTTTGTGGTGTATTTTCCCTAGGATATTCAAAATTTGGCATTGTATTATTATTTTTACGGTAGGCATAGATTACTAATTTCTGTGTCAGGAAAAATAAAATTGCGGCATAAATGGAAATAATTACTGCTGCAAAAAAGGAGCTACCTAGAATTTTGGAAAGGCTTTCAATCATTGGATTAAAGACTATAAGGTAGGCTGCCAAAATTGGTCCAAACGCATAGACAGCTCGGTAAAAAGCAATATTGATGGTAATATTTTTAACTTGATCAGCCTGGAATTGGTTCGTGGTTTTAACTTCCTTTTTTATTTGAAAATAAACTGGAACACCAACTATTATCAATTGTATAATAATTTGTATATAAGGCTTATTAAAATCAGCTAAATTCTCACCAACACTAAAATCAAGTTGTTCTTTATAAAGAAGAAGGGAAATTATAGCAACACTCATAATTGTATATAAGATTGAAATAACCTTATTGCTTTTTTTCCAGATTTCGTAGGAAAAAAATCCAAACATAAGGATTGCTATCAAAAACGAAAATGCCGACATATTTTTACTATACAACAATATAGGCATAAGGTGGAAGACACGTGACTAAAAAAGTAATGATATTAGACACATAAAACAACTCTAACGCATCTTATTTGAGGTTGTTTTGTACTATTGGTAAATGCTTTTTAAATCAGCATTTTCCTACCTTTCCAAAATTTTAAAAACTCAAACCAAGTTAAGCTAATTACTACCACTAAAGCTATCAAAAAAGTATAGTGATAAAGATAATTTTAGTACTGATGAGTTAGGCGGTTTGCATTGGACCGAAGCAGGATACGATATCTCTCTTTCTTTTGCCAAAGATCATGGCCGAGTATATGTCATGATCAGAAGGTCACAATAAATGCAAAAGCTCCTAATTTTGTAGGGGAATATCTGTAAGGAAAAAGAGTTGGCTCCATCTATTTTAAAAGAGTTATTTTTGCTAATGTTCAATATATTCTCAAACATAGTATACTTAAAGTATGCTTGAAAAATCACTCATAAAAGATCATTTTGAAAGACTGCAAGAAATTGCCCAAATTTTATCTAAATATGAACTTGATTAAATCGTAGAAAAATTGCATTTGCCTAAATTCATTGTCGGTAATAAGAAAAAAGTTACTCATTTGACTGTAGGTCAAAAGATTAAGTGTATTTTTCAAGATTTAGGCCCTACTTATATTAAATTCGGACAAACTCTCAGTTGCCATCCGGACCTACTTCCTCGCAATGTTATTCATGAATTGGAAAAATTGCAGGATAAAGTTGAGCCTTTTAGTTTTAGCCAAGTTGGAAAAATTGTTAAAAAGACTTTTAAGAAACCACTTTCTGAAGTATTTACAAATTTTAGTCAGGAGCCTTTAGCCTCAGCTTCAATTGCCCAAGTACACTTAGCAGAGCTATCAACAGGAGAAAAAGTCGCTGTGAAAATCCAACGGCCTAATTTGGAAAAAAATATCCGTAAAGATATTGAGTTGCTGCATTTATTAGCTTTGTTGGCTGAAAAAAATATCCCTGAATTAAAACGCTATGAACTAGTTCATTTAGTTTCTGAATTTGAAAAGTCAATTGAAAAAGAAATTGACTTTAGGTTAGAAGCTGATAATTTTGATCATTTCCGGAGGAATTTTAGTGATATTCTCGAAATTTACTTTCCCAAAGTCTATCGCGAATATTCCAACCGCTATGTTTTAACTCTGGAGTATATTTATGGAGCCAAGATTGATTCTATCCTTAAAGAAGATTCTACACATAACCGAAACTTAGTAGCAGAGCGGGGCATTGCCGCTGTATATAAACAGATTTTTGAGGACGGCTTTTTCCACGCTGATCCTCATAAAGGCAACTTGATTATCATGAAAGATGATGTTGTCTGTTTTATTGATGCTGGCATGGTGGGATTTTTGAACACAGAAGTTAAGGATTTTTTAACCAATCTTTTGATTGCCATTTCAGACAGAAATATTAACAGCATCATTTCTTTATTTATCAACGAAGGTATGGTTCCAGATGATTGCAAGACTGATAATTTTAAAGAGGATCTGGATGATATTTTCAACCGCTACTACGGCACTGATTTGCAAAACGTCAACATTTCAGAAATTCTTAATAAATTTATTACCCTTGTTTATCACTATCAAATCAGACTTCCATCGAGCATGCTTTTAGTTATACGTTGCCTGATTATTTTAGAAGGCGTCGGCAATCAAATTGATCCCCAATTTAATCCTACAGCTAACATGATCCCTTATGCTCAAAAAATGTTAAGCAAACAGTTTCAGCCTGCCAAAATAATAAGTGATTTAAATCAATTTTTAAAAGAAAACCTTTGGGTTATGAAGTCTTTTCCCAATGATCTTCTGCTTCTTTTACAAAAAATCATAAAGGGGAAATATGAAATCAAACTTGATCACGAAGGTTTAGAAGATCTAAATCAAACGATTAATAAAGCTAGCAGCAGATTAACTAGTGGTATTCTTGCTACTGGGGCTATTGTTGCTTCATCACTTATTATTAGAAGCAATTTACCACCTTTAATTAGTGGTTTTTCTATTTTTGGTATTTTAGGTTATATAATTTCCTTTATCATCATCATTAGTATTTTTCTAACAATTAGAAAAGATATTAAATAAA
Source organism: Candidatus Beckwithbacteria bacterium (assembly GCA_012797845.1). Taxonomy (NCBI): domain Bacteria; phylum Candidatus Beckwithiibacteriota; species Candidatus Beckwithbacteria bacterium. The sequence goes on along the minus strand of JAAZOH010000038.1, from coordinate 32,533 downwards.
AATGGCAGCTGAATTTTTATCCATTCTTAAATAAGTAGCTACATCCGAATTTGTATTTTTAGGGTTAGTTTTTTAAACCAAAAATTATTGGCTTCTTAGTCTTTATAAGATATCGTTATTATCTTTACATAAAGTTATAATTTCCATTTTTCTAGTTATAATCGCTATAACCAGCTATTCTTATTAAAACAAAGTTTAATCCCCCTGGCCTTTTTGCTCATTAGAATTTGCGGCATTTGTTTCATAAGAATAATTTTCATATATCTCAAAAAGGGTTTTTAATGTTTAACTTTAAAAGTTCCAAATTTAATATCTTTTTAAAAAGGCCATGTTAAAATGAGTGGGTGAATATAAAAAACATCCTGATCTTTACCTTTATAACTATTGTAGGATTTGCCATTACTTTCTTTTTAGTCAATTATCTCGTTGATAAAAATCCTCAATCAGTTATTCTTTCACCTCTTCAAAAACAAAACACCCAGCATATTATTGGTTTTCTACCATACTGGCTCCTTGATAAAACTGACAAAGATTATAGAGAGTATTTGACCAATATTACTTATTTTGGATTAACTGTTAATTCTGATGGTAGTATTCAAAAATATACTAATCCCGGTGAAGCTGAGCCGGGTTGGCATGCTCTAAATTCCGGTAAATTTACTCCTTCCAAAAATCTACAAAACTCCCTTTTAATTTTTAGCGGTGATCCGGACGTTATTAACGAATTAGTTTCCGAGCCAGCTTCTCATGCTGCAACTTTAGCTTCTGAAATTAATCCAATTATGAAACAGTATGGATTTACTGATCTAAATCTTGATATTGAAAATGTTTTTTATGCTTCAGAATCGGCTCGATTAAATTTCACTGCCTTTGTCAAAGAGTTTAAAAGTCGGATTAATACAACCCTAACTATTGATGCCAGCCCTACAGATTTAATCAAAAGTAGGCTGATCAATCTTGAAACAGTAGAACCGTATGTCGATTATATTGTCCTCATGACTTATGATTATCATTACCCTGGCTCACAAGTAAGTGGCGCCGTAGCCCCAGTAGGTGGAGTTGGAATTGATAGTGAGTTTGATGTTGAAACTGGTATCCAAAAAGCGCTAGAAGTTATCCCCAAAAATAAAATTATCCTTGGCATTCCTTTATATGGTTATGAATGGGAAACCCTAACTGACTATCCTAGATCAGCCACCATTCCTAGTTCAGGCATCACAGCTAGTAATGAAAGGGTAGAGGAGTTTTTGGCCAGTTGCGCCACTTGTAGTGCCCAGATAGAAGCTAATTCCCAAGAATCATACCTTATTTATTATGACCAAGCATATAAAACCTATCACCAAATTTTTTATCCGGATGCTCAAGCTATCCAAGAAAAAATTGATCTTGTTGAAAAATATAAGCTGGGTGGTATGGCCTTCTGGGCCCTTGGCTATGAAGGAAATACTATTTTAGAACCGGTTAAAAATTATAAGTAATTACTCAAAAAAACCTTGTCTTTCATTGCTGTCATAGATAAATATATCTCCTGTTTCCAAATCCCAAATCTGACTTTCAAACTCTGCACTGTTATACGCTACTTTGGCTTGTCCTTCATCTAAAGTTACAGTGATTTCTCCAGTTTGATCGTCCACATCGATGTCCATTAAACCTTCAACTAAATTTACCAACAGATTCATAGACCTGACTGAAACTGGAGCTACTCCTAAATTTTTATATTGAGCTTTGCCTTTGAACTGGTTAAAAACCAAATTGACCGGTAAGGTTTGGACTATTTCAACCTTAGTATTTTCAAATATATCAACCTGTGCGGCATCGGTAAATTTGACTTCAATTGTCCCATTTTTCTTGGTTTCTACCATTTCTCCCTGCTGAAACTGTATGTCATCAACTAATGTTGAAGACTCTGTCGCAACTCTGGATTGCCACAAAATCTCTCCGCTTCTAGTGGCAATAGTCCCTCGCAGCGATTCTACTGGAGCATCTTCCAAAGAAAAGTTTGTTGGCTGATATTGCTGCTTATTGCCTTCAAAAACAAAGGTTTTACTGAAAATATTATTATTTAGTAAGATAAATACTAAAACTGAGAGAAAAGAACCTAATAGTAAAAATAGAAAGCCTTTTAGGAAAAAATTCACAAGGCTATTTTACAATATAATAATAAATAATATTGAGCTTGTTAATTAATGAAAATATCTCTAAAAATATTATTATTTTCACAGACAATCTAAAACTTAATAACTCGAGAACAGGTCGATATTAAGAGAAGACAATGAAGAGTTTTTGCATAGGAACAATAACAATAAAAGCATGAGCTGATCAAAGGTCATAAATACTCTAGAAGACAACCACGTTATAGATCATGGCAAATATAACTAAAAAGTAGGATCCCAAAAGATATGACATAACATTCATAATAAGAGATAATTTAAATAATTGCACTGAAAATGATCTCATGGCAAAAACAAGTAACCGCCATTCCACAAGTACTACCAAAGCTTCAAGCATGACTGTAGCAAAAAATCTTGATCCCAAAAATCCCAAGTATGTATCGAGATAGAGAATGTAATTGAGCAGGGGGTGGGTAATCAGATTGACCAAAACAATGCTAGTTAAAAATAACTTATTTTTCCAGCCAAGCATTGTGCCACCAACTAAAATTTCTATAACGATAGTTAGAGTCAGAGTTAGAAAGTAAAGAAATAAAGACGTCATTTTTTCTTTGATTGTTTATATCTGATCTTAAGAAGCAAAATGAATGAAATAGTAACAACAGTAGCTACAACAGCACCAATAAGATAGCCTTCAGTGCTAATTTCGTAATTTCCGCTTTGCCCATTAAAAAGATCGTTGCGATAAATTGATTCTCCAGGAGAAATTAGGTCGGCTAAGGCAAAAACTGGTTTAACTAATGATCCTAAAACCAGAAATAGAAAAATGGGTATATACAGTTTAGGTTTTATCATAGGCAGCAGTGCTATTTTTAGTATAGATTGTGATTTATTCGTGAACAACTAGCTGTTTTGATGCTGCTGTTTTAAAAAACAATCGCAAACTTACAAATAGTATGGCGGCTGAACCCACAATGGTAAGACTATTGATAATTGGCTGGGTGAAAAATCCGTGATAGGCAAACATAACCGGCAAAGCTCCTAGCAACAAGGCTAAGGTTGTCAAACCAAAGGTAAAACCGGGACTGCCTGGCAGCAGCATTGCTAAAGCTACCAGTGTAACGGGCATAGTCATCTGAAACAAAAGCATACCGGCAATACCTAAAAGGGGATAAGCAGCACCCAGGTATAAAAAGGGTATTGAAAGTACTAAAGCACCCACACTGGTTTTTACCCAACCCAATTTGTCAGCCACAATGCCACCCATACCTTTGCCGCTTCCGGCTGCCAAAGTCAAAATTGCCAATAAAAGTATGTTGCTTTTCCAGGGAAAAAATACAGCCATACCCACCAGTGCCCGAACCGAAATAGAAGCAAGTAAAAGTAAAATTATAATGGTCCCGTAGCGGATTTTAGCTACCTTTTTAATATAGTTATAAATAGTTTTGGGAGCAGGTAATAACAGCGTTGTCACACCAGCCAACAGCAGTAAAACAACCCAGTAGAACAAAGAGGTGTTTGATTTACCTGCTATCATGCCAATAAATAAACCTAGTGCTCCGGGAGCTACAAACAAACCAGGAGCTGTTGCTTTGCCTGGGTTTATACTTAGGCTGACAATTCCTCCACCAACATGGAAAAAGGCATTGCCAAAACCGGCTAAGAAAAATGAGAGTGTTGGTAGAAGACTAGCTACTAAAAGACTGATTACAATCAAACCATAGCCAATGATTGCAGAAAAACGAGGTAGTCGATAGCTATCAACAATAAAACCAATAAGTGGCTGAAAACCAAATGCAAACACATTGTATAGAACAATCAGGAAGAAAAAATTTAAACCTGCAAACTGGGAACCGATAGAAAGAGAGTATACTAAACCAGCACAAGCAGCATCTACCAGAAAATGGGCAAAACCATACCATCCAAGGATTAAAAAATTGTCTGACATGCCAATATATCATGGCAGATTGAATGGAAAATTGAAAGTATAGCTAGAGTATAAAGGTATTAGTATTTTTCTATTTCACCACATTGACTACTTGGTCACCCTCAGCTAAACCGCTTATAATCTCGTAATTATCCGGACCGATAAGACCGATTTTGACTGGCCTAGAAATGACTTTATTATTATCTAAAATATTGACACTGTACTTGTCATCCTCTTTGTGAACAAACGTTTTATCAAGTTTCAAGACATTATTTTTTTTCTGTAAAATTACATTTACATCCCCATTCAGTTCAGTTACTACTCCTAAGGGAGCATTAGTCATAGCAATATCAATGGGAATTTGGACACTACCACCAGTTTTTTTGACACCTTCTTTGCCAATAAAAGTCACTGTGCCATTTATTTTTTTGTCAGGAAAACTATCTAAGGTAATGATAACTGCTTGGCCAATTTGGATATTGGCATAATCAGCTTCATCAATATTAGCCTGAAAATAAAGCGTTGAAAGGTCAGTAATCCGAATTGCTTTACTGCTAAGATTGGCAGCTGTTAACCACTGCCCGGGTTTTAGACTACCATCATTGACTACAGTACCTGAAATGGGACTAATCAAAGTAGCATAGTCTCTGGCTAAATCGGCTATTTCTACATCCAGCGTTGCACTATCTAAAGAAATTTGATTATTTATAAGTAGCCGCTTGATCACCAAGTCTTCATCGCCTCTAGTTTGAATATCATAATTATTGACTGAGCTAATTCCGTAATCATAATCAACAATGGTATTTTCAAAATTATTCCGAGTTGTTTGCTGGGTAAGCAAAGCTTTTTTAAGTTGTTTCTGCAGTTCCCGCTGATCCAAGCTAGCTAAAGCTTGCCACCTACTAATCTGGTCACCTTTTTTAACTCCAACCCAGGCAATTTTACCAGTAGCACTAAATGTTAAATCCGCAGTTTCTTGGGCCATGACTTGACCAGAAGCTTCAATAATGCTGGTAATCTCACCTTTGCTAACTGTAGCTGTTTCAACTTTGGGTGGTTGGTTTTTTTTGATCACGTAAAAAATAACCGCTCCAATAATCAGGAGAAGAATGATGGATCTAAATTTATGGTTCCAAAACCAAGCAAAAATCTTATTCATAGTTTATACAGGCTGTATTTTACCAGATATTTCAAAAAAGTTTTATTCGTATGATAAAGTGTCTCTGACAGTTAGGCTAACTGCTTTTTTAGCAGGAGCTATACTAGCCAAAACAGCAATCACAATAACCAACACTAACCAGATAAGCATACCAACTGGTGAAAAAACATATGGTAAAACTTCTTCAAAAAAAGCTGTTCCCAAAGCATAACAAAAACCTAATCCTACAGGCACTGATAAAGGCACTGCGATCAACCAACTAATAAAACCGATGCTTAAACTCTCCACAATAACCAATCTAAACACCGAGCTGTTTGAAGCACCAATTGAGCGCATTACTCCAATTTCTCTAGTTCGCTCTAAAACATTTAAAGACATGGTGCCAGCTAAGCCGAGGCCACCAACTACCGCTACTAAAGCCGCCATCATCATCAAAAATCCCACCAGAAAATCAAATTGACCGGCAGAAGCGCTGCGAATACTGTCAATCGTTAGAGAATAAGCCACATCATAACCCCGTCGTTTCATGCTTTCTTCGACAGTCTTAGCAAAACTTATCAAAAAGGCTGAATCATGCTTGGTAGTTTTGATCTGAACACTACTAGCTTGATCAGCATCTGGCACGATTTTGCGCAAATAATTGCTGTTTACCAAAACCATTTTAGTATCAGCTAGCAGGTACACACCGACAATTTCAAAATCATAATCTTTGTCATTAATAGTAAAGGTTAGCGTTTTACCTACTTCTATGCTTGGATCATCTCGCAAAAATTTATTGGAAATAATAATTTGGTTACTGTCGCTGCGTTGTAAATTCCGGCCCCTGGTAATAGTAACCAGTGAAAACTGAGAGTTGGGTATATATCCTTGAATCGGGATGAATTCCTTTTGATCACTTTCTGAGCCACTATTTTTTTGCCACTCACCGGAAATATTTAGTGGAGTATAAGCTTCTGCTACGCCTTCAACTTTTTGAGTATCAGTAGTGACTTTTTGGCTATCATACGTCCCATCAAAATACAGTTCCATGTCATAGTTATTCAGTTCCAAAATATTATTGAGCTCAACAACCATAGAGCTGCGCACTCCAATTACACTGACAAAGAGTGTTCCGGCTATTGTTAAAGTTACCAACGTTAGAATCAGTCGGCCTTTTTGCCGGAAGGTATTACGTAATGAAACTGCCATTGGCCTCGACAACATCGTCAGTTCGGTTAATAAAGAATTAAGCCAGGATTTTTGCTGTTTAGCTACCACATAATCACTGATAGCTTCTCGAACGGTAATCTTAGTACCTTGAATAATAGGAATTAAAGCAGCAATAACCGGTACTACTAAAGCAATACCTGTTTCCATAGCTAGTACCATTGGCGGAATATGAAAATCTAAAATTTCCAAATTTAAAAAATTTGTTACCATGGCTAAGCTTCCATAACCCAACAAGGCTCCAACTGGAATGGCTACTAAAAGCGATAGGAAACCGTAGCTTAAAGCCATAGCTAAAAATAAAATACTAATTTGGAGCCGTTTAGCTCCAATGGCTTTCATAATGCCAATCTGTTTTTTTTGCTGAACTACAATAGCTGAAACTGTGTTGAAAACTAAAAACAAAGATAACACTAAGGAAAAAGCTCCGATAATAGTCAGAATCATCACAAAAGCACTGGTTACATCCTGACTCCAATGTTTGTTGGGATCTTCAGCTCTAACACTGATATGCTCAAAACCTCGATTTTCTAAGTCTTTTTTAAGCTGATTCCCTAAAGCTAAAGCTTTGTCTTTAGTTTTAATTGTATCGTCAGTTTGGATTTCCAGACTGGTAAGGACATCACTTTCATCCAAATAGCGGATCGTGTCAAAAGAAACATAAGCCGTAAACTGAGGAAACAGATTAGCTGGTATAGCTCGTAAATCATGAACTGTTCCAGCAAAGTTTAAGGTTTTTTGCCGGCCTTTTGGCGTTTCAATTTCGATATCATCACCCAACTGGTAGGGGAGAGCTAAAGCCGAACGCCGCTCAAAAATTAGTTCTTTACGTTGGGGTGGCCAAGACCCAGTTTCTGGAGTAACTTGATTCACTAAAATTTTGTCATAATCATTTAGGGCAATTAATTCCACATTTCTAGCACCTTGAGGAGTAAAGATCCGCACCAAAGTCCCACCAGTGGCCCGAGCTGCTTTAACTCCTTTTTGAGTTTCGATCCAGTTGACCAAATCAGGCTCAAAACCATCCCGAAAACGTAAAATTACACTGGAAGGATTAATAGCTGTGTATTGAGTGTTCATGTCTTTGAGTAACACAGCTCTGGTAATAAAAACTGAAGAAAAAGCCATAACTCCTACAGCAATAGCTAAAACCACAACAATAGTCCGACTTTTGTTGGCCCACAAATCACGCCAAACTTTGTTCCATCGAGGATTCATAATTACTTTCTAGCAGTTTTATTTTCTTCCCAATGTTTACTAGCTAAGTTACGAAGTTTCTTTCCCAAAACCGGGGTTTCATGCACAATTTGATTAAAAACATCTTTTTTAATCCGGCCAATCCGGACACCTTTTTTGCCAGCTCGAGCTGAAGCTATACTTTTAGTATCATGAAATAGCTCTATTTCTCCAAAATATTTACCTCGCCCAAAGGTTCCTAAGATTTTTTCTTTTTTATTTTTAGAAATTACAATCTCAACCATACCATTCATAATCACATAAAAATAATTCATAACCTCACCTTCTTTGACAATCAGCTTGCCTGGTGCAAATTCAGCAGTTTCGACTTGCTCAGTCACCCAGGCTAATTTGGCAGGAGCTAGAGAGGAAAAAGTGCTCATTAGGTATTCTTCAATCACTTGGCCATCAGCAATTAAAATCGTCCGACTGACTTTTTTAGCTAGATCTTTATCGTGAGTCACCATAACGATAGTTTTGCCACTATCAACTAAAGACTGAAACAGACCAAAAATTTGTTCAGCTGTTTTAGAATCTAAGTTGCCGGTTGGTTCATCGGCACAAATAATCGGCGGGTCATTGGCTAAAGCTCGAGCAATAGCAATCCGCTGCTGCTGTCCACCTGATAGTTGGCTGGGGAATTTATGAGCTTGGTCTGCCAAATCAACTTGCCCTAACAACTCCAAAGCTTTTTGGCTGCGTTGATTTGGCTTATAAACATTACAAAAATCCATTGGCAACATGATGTTTTCAATAACGGTAAGCGTAGGTAAGAGTTGGAAAAACTGGAACACAATCCCCATATTTTTGCCTCGCCAAACCGCCATTTGGCCTTCATCAAGTTTAGTAATATCAGTCCCATTGATGACAATTTGGCCAGCTGTCGAGCGGTCAATCCCTGTCAACATGTTGATCAAAGTTGATTTACCACTCCCGGATTTGCCAATAATTCCGACAAATTCGCTTTTACCAACCGAAAGATTAATTTTATTAAGGGCTGTAAAATCTCCGGCCTCGGTTTCATAGGTTTTAACCACTTCATGGATATGGATTAAGGAATTATCTGATTTAGCCATACTTTTACTGAAATTACTGATTTATGGCGATATTGTACCAGGTATTTTAAAATTTCACCCTTGTATCATGTTTTTTGCAGAGAATACATAGACAAATTGGAAAAAGTAGTGTTACAATTTTTAAACTTTACTTATTAATATTTTTATATTATGAAATCAAAATTTATTATTGTCATAGTATTTTTATTAATCCTTGGAGTAGGAACTTTAATATTTTTAAACACACATCCTTATTCAAAAAACAATTTTGATCAAAAAACTCAAACTCAAAATACTTCCAAACAAATATCGGCTAATAAATCTGATGATTTTATGACTAGTTTATTGGATGGTTATCCCCAAAATTTAGTTCCCTTATATAAAAGCAAGAGAATTGAATCAATTAAATATTTCGTCAATGATGATCCTGTAAATATAGAAACTTTTTTACCCACTCAAAAAAACTATTACAATGTGGTTTTTGCTTCGGCAGCTGAACAGATTGAGCTTCTTAACTATTACCGATCTTTAATGAACGAAGCAAATGAAGACACTTCAAGCGATTCTAGGGTAGAGGGGACTATTGGATCATATATTGTTTCAGTATCTGATTACGGTGATGGCACTTCTTATTTACAAGTCTATGTACCAGAAAAAGAATTTACTAAAACTAACAAATATTATGCTGATTATCCCAATATAATCGAAATTGATCCTAGCTGGCAGGAACATGAAAATAGTTACGGTAAACTCAATCAAAATGGCGGAGAGATTGAATATACTCAATATTGGACGGTAGATAAAGCAAATATGGATAAATTTATCCAAGACTATAAAGAAAAGTATGCAGACAACTTAAGTTTTAGTATTGATGAAAACAACTGCTTAAGGTGGGAAGAAAATAATTATGCAATCACTTTAACATTTTCCAAAGATCATGGTCGGGTATATGCAATGTTCAGAAGATTAAAATAAATTTTGAGTTTAATAAGTACTGTAATATTTTTCTAAATACTCTCCTGATACTTTATATTAAACAGTTTCTAAAGGTGGCCATGTTAAAATAAAATAGATGAAAATAAAAAGTATTCTGGTTTTTTTCTTCGTAACGATTTTAGGATTTACCTTTACGTTGCTTTTATTAAATTACCTCGTTGATAAAAATCCCAAATCAATTATTCTTTCTCCTCTTCAAAAACAAAATAAGCAACATATTATCGGTTTTCTTCCATATTGGTTTATAGGTAAAACTGACAAAGACTATTCCCAATATTTGACCAATATTACTTATTTTGGACTGACTGTTGAAGGAGATGGTAAGATTCAAAAATATACCAATCCAGGAGAAGCTGAACCGGGCTGGCAAGCTCTAAATTCTGGGAAATTTACTCCTTCCAAAAATTTACAAAACTCCCTTTTAATTTTTAGTGGTGATCCAGATACTATCAATGAATTAGTCTCTGAACCTGCTTCTCACGCCGCAACTTTAGTTTCACAGATTAACCCAATCATGGAACAATATGGATTTACTGATCTTAATCTTGATATCGAAAATGTGTTATATGCTTCAGAATCAGCCCGACTACATTTCACTGCTTTTATTAAAGAAGTCAAAAGTCGGATTAATACAACCCTGACCATTGATGCCAGTCCTACAGATCTGATCAAAAGCAGACTGATCAATCTTGAAGCAGTTGAACCGTATGTCGACTATATTGTCCTCATGACTTATGATTACCATTATCCTGGCTCACAAGTGAGTGGAGCAGTAGCACCAGTAGGTGGAGTCGGAATTGATAGTGAGTTTGATGTTGAAACCGGTATTCAAAAAGCACTAGAGGTTTTACCTAAAAATAAAATTATTCTTGGCATTCCTTTATACGGCTATGAATGGGAAACCCTGACTGACTATCCTAGATCTGCCACCTTGCCTGGCTCAGGCATTACAGCTAGTAATAAAAGGGTAGAGGAATTTTTGGCTAGTTGTGCCAGTTGCAGCGCGCAAATAGAGGCTAATTCTCAAGAATCATACCTTATTTATTACGATCAAGAGTATAAAACCTATCACCAGATTTTTTATCCAGATGCTCAAGCCGTGCAAGAAAAAATTGATCTTGTTAAAAAATATAAGCTTGGTGGTATGGCTTTTTGGGCACTTGGTTATGAGGGACAAACTATCTTGGAACCTGTCAAAACTTATAAGTAATTATTCAAAAAAACCTTCTCTTTCATTGCTGTCATATAAAAAACTGTCTCCTGCTTCCAAATCCCAAACCTTACTTTCAAAATCCGTACTGTTATATGCTACCCTGGCCTTGCCTTCAACTAAAGATAAGCTTACTTCTCCCGTTTGATCGTCCACATCAATATCTATCAAACCTTTTGTCAAATTTACCAACAGATTGATAGATCGAATCGAAACCGGAGCTTCTCCCAAATTTTTATATGTAACTGTACCCCTAGATTGATTGAAAACTAAATTGACTGGCAAAGTCTGAACGATTTCAACCTTAGTATTCTCAAACATATGAACTAAGGCAGCATCAACAAATTTGACTTCAATTATTCCGTCTTTCCCAGTTTCTAAAATTTCTCCCTGTTGAAGTATTTTGTCGCCTACTAATACTGAAGACTGTGTAGCAATTCTGGATTGCCACAAAATTTCCCCATTTCTACTGGCAATAGTTCCGCGCAATGATTCGGCTGGAGCATCCTCCAAAGAAAAATCTGTTATCTGATATTGCTCTTTATTACCTTCAAAAACAAAGGTTGCACTAAAAATATCATTATTTAGCAAAATAAATACTAAAACAGATAAAAAAGAACCCAGGAGTAAAAATAGAAAGCTTTTCAAGAAAAAATTCACAGAGCTATTTTACAATAAAATTGTAAATAATATTGAGTTTATTAATCAATAAAAAAACCTCAATAACCAAATAAACAAGCCAAGACTTGTTGCTCATCTTGACGGGTAAGTGGGGTAAGGTTTGAACAATGTAATCTATGAATTAAAGTAGGATCTAGCGATTTTGGCTCATCTAGTAGTTGAATAATACTTTGAGCATTATCATCTCCGGCAATTCTATTTGTCGAGATTTTGTCACAGTTTAGACATAGATGTACTATCATCAGTTCACCACTTGTCTTATCAGTAAATGGATTATAGGTAATATGTTTAAATACTAATCCTATTGGTTTCATTTTTGAGCCACAACGAGACTTTCTATCACCAGGAATAGTAAGATCGAGATGTCTAGACCATAAACATATTGGACAATGGTTGCGGTGTTTGCTTCCTAAACAGGTATTGGAAATGATGGCACGACAATTCAGACATCGAAATGATGTCTGCTTTAGACAAAAACCTTATGAGAAGATTTATATGTATTCATCCACTGAGATTATACCAAAAGAAGAAAATTTATAAAAATAGAATAATCAAACTAATAATTTTATTTTCGAGATTTTTTTCTTTTGAAGTGGAAGAGGATTATTGTAAATTAAAGTTTTTCTCTAATTTTCTCAAACATTTCTTCGTTGTGAAATCTTTCCTGGCTATTAAACCGTAATAAGGGTAAGTTTGCATTTTCAAAATTCTGTTCAACTTCACTATCTCGAATAATTCTATCTTCCCTTTGATGACTAGAATCATCAAGTTCAATAGCTAAGATTGGTTTAATATAAGCTTTATCACAAAACAGAAAATCGATAGATTTTCTATCTATATGATTAAGAGCACTTTGCCAGTTTTGACCTTTAATTTTATGGTTAAAAATTGAAGATAGATGGACTTGGGGGAAAATATAATATGTATCTCCAAAGTTTTTTACTAAAATATCAAAAAGCTCATGCTCTGGCTTGGTTAGAAAAAAACTTCTAGTTTTATACAAATAAGTATGTATTGACTTGGATGTTCTTGGAAATTTTTGAAAAACAAGTCTTAAGAATAATTTGATTACAAATCCTACGATTAATAATATGGTTAAGGTTGTAAAAATCGAAACAGTAGCTTCATTCATAGTAACTAGAGAGTACGGTCAATCTCTCAAGATTATACGTGGCTGCTGGCACTAGTGGACTATGTCAGAACTTTTTATTTGGCTCAATACTTAATTAGTTAAATTTTTTTACCAAAATAAGCTTGTATTAAAAATAAATACAGTCTCTTGGTTCATGTTTTTTTATTTTGTTACACTATTAAGATTATATGAATAAATGCAAAAGGAGATTACTTTGATACAAAAATTTAATGTTTATACTAAGCTCGATTTGCGAAATATTTTCCAAACATCCATTGAACATAGCTATTACAGCCTACATGCATAGGAAGATCATTTGTATAACTATATGATATATTTAATTTTGGAGCTGAATCAGTATCGGGATATGCTAACTCATACATTTCTTCAAAAACAGCGTAATCATAGCTCAAACCAGGGTATTTACTCAAAAAATCTTCTCCAACATCACTTGGACATCTACCTTCAGTAACTTGATCAGTAGTTATAAATTCCATTACACTTGACGCAACAGCGCCCGTATCTATACATTTTTTTCTCATAAACAATACTGGTTCAGATGTGTCTCTGCGAAATGTTGCTTTGATATCTTTTGGAGGCCTAGCGATTAACAACGAACCTCTACTTTTATTATCTCGACCATAGGTTTCTACACCAATAGCCATTACAGTCTTTTTACTAGAATTTTGTAACAATACAATAGTCTGGTCTTCGTTATATTCAACTGATAATTTTTGTTCTCCAAATCTTACATGCATTGCTTCTCTAATTTCTCCTAATTCAGGATCATCAGTGTTTGCAGCTTCAACTAAAAAAGTCAATGTTTCTTGAACTTGTAATTTTCTCAACTGATCTTTTTTAAATCGAGCCTTAGCTTCTTTTGCTTCTTCTACTGTTGAATTTGCTTGTTGGCCTTTTTTTAGACCAGCCAATGCTTTACATTTTAAGTCTTCATTGCTCATATTTACAAAAATAGCTGCACAGTTGGCAGCTAGTCTATTTATTATTAATATAATAAGGAGAATTATATCATATTTTTCTCCTTAATTTTCGCTTTTAACTCACTGAACTCTATTCATGGCTCAGCCTTTTTTGTGTTTATTTGACTTTTAAATATTTTTTAAACATAATGCAAAACTGAAAGTATAAGCAAAAGTTTACAAGGAGGTGAGAAGTTATGTCAAAAGAATTTGTTTCCCAGTTTACTGAAGACATTGCAATTGCTGATCTAGCTCCTGTTGAAGGACAATATGATCCTGATAGTCAAACATGGACTGCGGGACATGCTAATGCAGCTGGAACAATCTGTACTGTTCCAACACATATCAGCGTAGATGTCACACAAATTGATCAAGGTCGAGATGATTAAGTGAAACATAAAATATTTTAATCAAAATCTTGCATTACCTTTAGATAAGGTTGTAAGAATTTATTTATATGGTAAAAAAGGGTTATTTTAATAAATCTCCAAATTCAAACAAAAAACTTATTAAACTATTTGAAAAGGTTCAAAAAAAAAGATATGTGTTTGACTTAAAGAAACAAAAGAATTTGATTAAAAAGCTTTACCAAGAAGAAGTAGAAATAAAAGACCTAGTTTTGAAAATGCTTAAAAAGGGAGAACTAAAAACAGCAGATGATTATTTTCGGGCAGGGCATTTTTTTCATCACGGTTCTAATTATAATGATTATGCTTTGGCTGTTACCCTTTATTCTATTGGAAGCGTATTAGGAGATGACTGGTGTAAAAATTATATGGCCTTAGCCATAGACAGATTTCTTTTAAGCATTTCCAGGCCACAACTTTTTGTAACACAATTCGAGCTTAAAAAAGACAAATGGGTTATTTCTAATTATGAAAATATCATTCCTGATTCTTTGCGAAAAAAATTTGATATTTCTCCTTTAAAAGAAACATTTAAAACTGTAAAAAAACTCAATAAACCTTAGTGCTTATTCTCAGAAAGAAGTTTTATCATAGCTTCTGATATTGGTAATCCAGTTTCAAGCTCTATCCAAACCCATTGACCATTTGGATTGATTTCTAAAAAAACATATTCACCTCTAGGAGTTACTATCATATCTATTGCTCCAAAATTTAGATTATAATGTCTAGCTAATTTCAAACATTTATTTTTAATATCCTCGGGAAGCTCATGAATTCCGTAGCGTAAGCCTTCCCACTTTTTTCTCCAATCGGTCTCAGCTCCTTCTTGTTCTTGAGAAAAGATTTCGGCTGCAAACACACTATTTCCAACAATAGTTATTCTCAATTCTAGTTCCTTGGGAATATTTTCTTGAAATACATAAGGACATCTATTATCCGGGCCAAGTTGGTCTAAATGTTCCGGTTCAACTTTGCTAGTATAGAAAGCTTTATATATACCATCTTCTTCGATACTTCCTACGGTTAAAGGTTTTACTATCATGCTTCCATGACACAGGTCAAAAAAGGATCTAATGTCAATAATATTATTGGAGACTAGAGTTTTGGGAATAGAAAGACCCAGTATTTGGGCCTGTCTTAGCTGATCTAGTTTGATAGCAGCTCTTCGATTGTCTTCCGGGTAATTTACCCAAGTAACATCGGGTAACGACCATAAACCTTTTATAACTGATTTGCTCTCAGAAACCACAAATTCTTCAAAGCCCTTGGTTAAATTATCTGGTGGATTAGGTTCTGCTGGTCTCCTGTATAAAATTGATCTGGTTTGGTTTAGCAAAAAAGGTAAGTTGTTGGGCACATCCAATAATCCAGATGTCTCGCCATCTCCCAAATACAAACTTACGGAAGTATTTCTTGGAAAATCTTCAGTGTTAAATCTGGCAAACTGGATGTTTTCTGATCTCAACTTTTCAATAATAAAATCAACATGAGGATCAAACTGCCTACTGACAAGTAAAACAAGACCACTTGTCCCGGGTTCAATTTCTTGTGTTTTCAATTCTCTTTCAAATTGCATTTAAAAATATTTCTGAACAGAGTAAATTAATTTTGATATAAAAAACTACATAATTAAACTAATTGGGATGTCAAAATTTTATATTCTAATTATTTAAAGTAAATAGTTCTTTGCTCTATCGTAGATATGGCTACTTTTTCTCATTCGACTAACTACACTAGTGGCAGTTTTCCCAAACGTTGCAAAAAGAGATAATGACATTTGGCTAAAAATCTTTGAGTCTAAAAGGTTACTACTAAAAGATAATTGGGAAACACCAAAGCCAATAAGAGCAAAACGTCCAAAAGATTCTTTATATAAGTCTTCCATGCTTTTATCAAGTAAAAGCATTTGCAATGCTACTTCTCCCACCTGATCAGAGCTAGAACATTCAACTTGTTGATAAACAATGCAATTTTCTGGTAAATATAGTTCATATTTACTATCCAGAGATCTTCTAGCAAATAGTAAAGTTGGGTTATTTTTTTCTGTTCTAAATTCCGGTATTACAGCCAATATTCCTTTTTTAACTCTAGTTCCCTGGTTTGGCAGCATGCCAGTAATAACTTCAACTCTTCCATTCTCGCAATGTTTTACATTTCCTTCCTGAATTACCTCAGCAAGTGGTTGCATATCTATTGAGTCCTCATTTGCAATATCAACAAGCATCTGTAACACATCTGCCACTTCTAGTTGTTTCATGAGTTCATGCTCCTTTACCATCTGTCTGATACGTTTTCGCTCTTCTGCTAGTAAAATTCTTTTTTGTTGCTCTTTATCAGCCAACAAAAAATCAGCATGATCAGTTACTTGTTTTCGCAACTTGCCTCTAAGATCTTCATTTGACATAAGTGTAAAAAATAGCTGCACCTGGCAGCTATTAGAATTTACATTTATTACTTGTCTAATTGTATCATAAGTCTGAAAAACAAATTTTTTCTTTTCCAGTTCGAATCCAGCTTTCTATAGATATAGTTTGATAGGGTATTCCTTGAGGGGGCTGGACTGATCGACTATGTGGGAACTTATTATCGTGAGTTCCTTTACAGTCAAAACCTCAATTATTTAACAGCTTGATTATACTAACGATAAACCACTGGTTTTTAATTCTGTGATAAGCTCTTGATAGTTAGGCAGCACACTTGCCATTAAGTTCCGGTATCTTCGAGAGTGACTAAACTCCTTCAGGTGACACAGTTCGTGAATGACAATGTAATCAGCCAAATGGTCGGGCAGTAAAACAATTCGCCAGTTAAAGTTAAGGTTCTTCTTTTTTGAGCAACTACCCCAACAAGTCTTTTGGTCTTGAAGGTATATATTAATTTCTTCCTTTAAGTACAATGGGAGCAGTTAACCGAAATATGTTAGCATCTCTGAGTATAGCCATTGGTTTACCAAGATGGTGTCCTATTGTAGGACAAGAGTAAGCAAGATTTTCTGCAATTTTTATTAAGGGGGAATCGTTAGGAGCAACTAATTCTATCGGAATATCTCCCAAACAATCATATTCATAAAAAGATGGTATATGTTCTGCCCCATATTGTTCTACAACATAACGGAGAGTTATTTGGCTATTATAGGCTGACCTATCTACTTTTGGTGCTGTTAAAAAACTCATCATAGCATTGGCAAAATCAGCGCTCGTACCACACTCATACCTTTGAAAATATACTCCAGAATCAGTAAAATGTGAATTTGATCCTAGTTCCCTGATTGCACATGAAAGTATAAAAACATCTGTGTCTCTCATTTTGGGATCAATGGTAATTGCAAAAATTGGTTGTTTACTAACGATATCACCATCTCTGTCTCGAAAATACATTTCTAAACCAACAGTAGTATTATTAAAACGGTTAGGTCGGCAAAGCATGTGTTTACCCATAAATTGTACTCCCAATCTATCAACAGCTGCTTTTCCAACTTTTACATCTCCAGCATTGTCTCTACTGCTGTGATATTTTTCTATACTTAAAGCAGCAAATTCTAGTACATCCATAACCCCAGCTCTTTCAACCATCCTTTGAAATCTTTCTGCGGTTTTTTGTCTTTCTCTTGCAGTTTCTTCTTCTGTAATAATTGTTACTCCTGCTGCCCTAGCTGCCATTATTTTTCTAAAATCTTCTGTCATAATTCCTTTAAAAAAGTGTTTATTTTTAGTAATTTTTGGGAATGTAATTGTAACATATTATAGTAAAAATAAAATCCTATTTATTTTTACTATATATACACTTAAATTCAAAATGTTTTCCCAACTAACCTTATTTTTTAAACTCAGATAAAAATCTATATCACACTCTAAACTATTTTTTACAAACTTCTCCAAATAATTTTTAGATCTTTCATCAGGGCAGATTAGAATAACCTTAGGAAATGGTTTACCAGTTTTGTCTTGCCAGATTTCTTCTTCAAAATAATCAATGTATTGTCTGACTCGTTTTCGCAGTAGCATTCTAGGAGACATATCATCAAAAACATCGAGAAAATAACGATTAATTTGTTTATTAGGTTTCAATAGCAATATAGGCATCAGGATGTGTCAAACCCACGCTAAATATATAGATGGGGATGAATCCAGGTTTACTGCTGAACTATTAAAAGAGTGGAAGCTAATTGGTGAGAAGGTCGCTCGAAGAATGCAAGAATCTAGAATAGATTATCTCGAAGCTATTTCTCAACTATCTACGAAAGATGGATCAATAAATGATTTAGTTTTAGCTGCTCAAAAACAAGATCCTCTTAAAAAGAGATATCAAACTTGGGATTTAGCAATATATCGGAAAATTTTAGAAATGATTCCGAAAGATGTTCAATGGACTGCCAAACAGGGGGGTTACGTTAATCGTCACCATGAATCCGTTCGAAAACCACTTAATTACTACAGTAATTATCTAGAGAATAACCCAACAGATTTTTCTTTTATTGATAAAAAAACACAAGTACTCAAATATAAGTTAGATAAAAACCTTATACTCTTGAACGAGGAATTATCTCTAAACACTTTTATTGATAAAGATGGTAAGCACTATGCCATGTCTCAGGAATGGAAATTAAGTAAGGCGGGATCAAATAATTATACCTCGGCAGCTCTCAGAATTTATCATTTGTCCGAAGAATTTATAAGTGCATTTGACGTTCTTCATAAATTTTGTAGAGATAAATTTGGAGAATAGTCAAAATTTTCTTCGCCAATATCACTGTTACACAAGTTTAAAGAAATAATTAGAGATCACGATCTTTAGGGGTGCACTGCTTGGCTGCCGGATCGCAATTCTCTCCCTAGCCTCAACATCCAGAGTGTACCAAATGATACTATATAAGTATATCTTAGTACATTTTTATGGCTGACAATTCTAATTCCTATACATTCAGGGAATATAAAAGAAATAAAAAAATATTTTGGATCATTCATTTGATCATTGGTATTACTTACCTATGGTTACTTTATTTATTTCTCGTAATGTTACAGAAAACAAATTATTCATTGATTGGATTGGTAATATCATCAGTTATTTTTATATTTGCCATAAAGTTTGTCCAAAAAATGGATAGACAAAACAGACAGGATGTAAGAAGAAACTACAACACATGGGGAAAGGGAGCTGGAGCTGAGTTGATAGAAGAAAAAATACTGGAACTACTACCCCAAGAATATCTCATCGTCAAAGATTTTAATACCGGACACGGAAATATTGATTTTATTGTCATTGGACCGAATGGAATTTTTGCGATAGAAGTTAAATCAGAAAATGGTCTGGTGAGTTTTGTAAACGAAAAACTTCTTGTTAAAAACGCTATTCCCGTAAAGAACTATCTGCAACAAACATTTGCAGAAAAAATGTGGCTATCAGATTACGTATATAAACATCTTGGAAAAAGATATGACGTGACTGGTTTATTAGAATTTCCTAACGGAAAAATCGATAAACAAACCATTCACGGAAAAATTAATGACATATGGATTGGAGGAAGAGGATTTCATAAGTATGTCATCAACAAATCATCTATCAAGCTAAATTCAGAAGAAATCGAAGCTATTCATAAGTTTTTAACAACATCGAAAGCCACTGAAAGCATAGTTTCACAAACATAAAGTTTTTTGTGCATATTCTACAATTGTTTGGCACGCGCATCCTATAAGTCCCATCGGTTCGAATCCTGGTTCTATAATTTGAGGCTATTTTGGAGAATTTTAGCCTTGAGTAGGATTTGAGGGCAATGATGATTCAGAACCGTAGCCTCAAAGTCTGGTTTTTTAGGGGTTTTTACGGTTCGAATCTCCAGAGGAAAAAATAGGGTTTTAGCAAGTCTTTTCGGGCCATTTAGGCACTCCGGTCACTCCGGGGTGCCCGTCTTGGCTGAGCGTACCGGTCTAGTCCAGTCTTATCCCATACCTCTGTTGTGCGAATCCGAAAAGATGAGACAAGTCGGTCTAGAACCTTTTGATCACTATAACTCGAGTAAATTTTAGCAAAAACGAGACAAATGAGACAGTATAAAAAGAACTACCTAATCAAGTACTTTATTGATGGATTTGAAGATAGAACACAATAGAAAGTTTTCCATGGGGTATCTTTGCCATTCATTCGAAGTTTATCCAAAACCGTGGCACAGTAAACATAATAACCATGGCTGTTAAGTTTAGCTATTAATCTTTTAATTTCCCTTGCGATATCTAACTTAAGTCCTTCGCTAACATCAATTAGAGCATCAAGATCTTTCAAACAGACTAGGAATTCTTTAATTAGTTTATATAATTCTTCATCATCAGTCTCGTCAAATGATGCCGAGTATGCATGATAACCTGCTACAGCGTTTATCAATTGCATGCCAGTTATAATTTGAATGGCTGCTAAATATTTTGTGCTTTGTATCACTTTGGGACTATCATTATTTTTATTAATACTTCTCACTCTTTGAGACTCGTGATCTAGTTTAATCTTTTCCAATTTTTCAATTGGATATTTTTCTGGTAGATCGTCTATGATTTTATGATGATCTCGACATAACAAAATTAAGTTGTCAGGTAAATTCAACTTCTCAACAGGATAAGATGGATCAAATCTAGGACCATTCTCTTTATCAGATCTTATGTGACATTCTTGACCAAGAACTAAATGTTGTTTTTTAATCTTTTTTGTTAATTTTTTTTTACATATTGCGCACTGATTTCTAGATAAAGCCCATATAATCTTACTTGTTTTAAACGAAACTTTACTCATATTTTTGGGAAAATTTAATTAAGAATATCTGTAATTTTTTTCTTTATTATTACGGTCTTTAATGTAACGTTATCTAATCAATTTGGCTTTACAAGCTAATCAAACATGTCATACCATTGTCATTTAAATAATTCGGCTACTCAAAATTCATCTATGGGAATCCTCAATCCAATACTGAATTTTCGTAATTTTCATACAGATGAACCATAAACTTTTTTACCTTTTTATTGTCATATAAATTATTATTTGTTACCATTACCATACTAGAAATACCTTAAATTTACAATGGAAGACAAATACATTCTTACCACTAAAAATTATGAAGACTATCGCAATTATCTGCTTGTACACAGCTTCTTCTTTGATATTCTCATGAGAAAATTACGAAAAGATCTTGGTTTACCTTCAAATGGAATCGCTGATTTAGAGAAAATGATCAAATGGGATGCAAACCGAAAGGCTAAAATCAGGAAAAAAATTACTCCAACTTCAAAACGCAAAAAGTCAGGAGTTCAAATGGTTAAAGAGGTATTTGCCATTGAGGATGAGGTGCGGCGAAAAGCATACACTCCAATTTGGGAAACCATCGAGAAATTTGCCGATTACGATTTTAATTTTTCTCTACTCCACGCTTATGTTTTGGGAAATACAGGAATGTCATTTAGTGAGAGTTCGAGAATTTTAATGGTTTCCTCTCCAGACGATCCGATTCGTGAGACAGGTGTGTATATCAAATATTCCCCTGAACTAAGTGAAAAAGATATTATAGCTTTAACCAAGCAAGCACGAGAGTCATACGAATCATTGTTTAAGTACAGACACCCATCGATTAGAACACATGATGAAAATGGTGAGCCATTTATCAAGCATCCAGAATTAAAAATTCGCCAAAGAAAAGTCACTCAGCCAACAAAGCAACAACTGAAAATTTTCGAGGCAGTAGAAAATTGCTTAAAAGAGAATTATTCATCTAGATCTGATTCGATAAAAATGCAGGATGTTTTTACAGAAGTCGCATCAAAGCTGAAATTAAACAAAAACTCTGTTCAGCGCAGTTACCATTCGCTTTTGAGAAACTACAATCTACCCACAAGTGTAGATACTAAGAATATTTTCTAGTTAATGGGGTATTAGCCCGAAAACTCTTCCAATTTTATGTTTCAAAATCTCTGAGAAAATGTAGGTATGCAAAAAATATCTATTCAAACTATTGAGATCCCTATCAATGACTTAATCCCAGCCGACTATAATCCGCGAAAGCATGACGAAACCGCTACTAAACAATTAAAACAAAGCATTAAAAAGTTTGGTTTAGTAGATCCCATTATAGCAAATTCGAATCCAAGTCGTAAAAATATTATTATAGGAGGGCACTTTCGCTGGGCTGTAGCAAAACAACTTGGGTATAAAACAATACCCGTAGTCTATATAAATATTTCCGATTTAGAAAAAGAAAAAGAGCTTAATCTCAGACTCAATAAAAATACTGGTGAGTTTGATTGGGATTTACTGGCAAAGTTCGATGAGTCCCTTCTATCTGACATTGGTTTTTCCAGTGATGAGCTCGATTCAATTTTTGATATCGATATTACACCAGAAGAATTTGACCTTAAAAAAGAACTGGAAAAACTCAACATTAAAGAGATAAAAACCAAGAAGGGTGACATATATGCTTTGGGGGAAAGCAGGTTGATGTGTGGAGACTCTACTATTGAATTAGATATATTAAAGCTCATGGATGGGGAGAAAGCAGATATGTGCTTTACGGATCCCCCATATATTTTGGATTACCTTCACGGCAAGAAAAAACACGGTAAAGCGGTAACTGGTTTTGGAGCCAAACGCGATCGCAGATACTTAGAAACCGATGTTCTGCCGCCAAATTTCACCGAAAAATGGATGGCTAATATTGCGAAGGTTCAAGCCGAACATTTCAGTATTATTGTCTATGAAAACTGGAAGAACTTACGTGTAATTTGGGGAGAAATGGAAAAATACTGGAAAGTGAAAAACATGATTGTGTGGCATTTACCCAATCGTCATCAAGGTTTTTCTGCTAAACATAAATTTTTCTCCAAACACGATATTGCCATGGTGGGAGCAAGTCCAGATAAAGATATTGTACTTAATTGGGAAGAAGAAACCGATGGACTCCAAGAAGAATACGAAACAGCTCTCTTTGCCATTCAGGGTAAACCACATTGGGAAGGCTATCAAAAGGGTAAGAAGAATCAACCTACAGATTTTATTGAACATATTGCCTCAGATGAGAAACATTCTGGTCAAGGGATCATCTTTGGAACAAAACCGATTGAAATTCTTATTCCTTATATCAAGATTCTAACCAAGCGAGGGAGTCTTATCTTGGAGCCATTCGGAGGAAGCGGAAGCACTCTTATTGCTGCCATTAAAATGAAAAGAAGGTGCTACGTTATGGAAAAGTCACCAGTCTATACCGAAGTCATTATCAAACGTTGGGAAAAATTAACTGGATTGAAAGCAAAGAAATTATGAAGAACCAAGACAAAATTAAAGCACTACTTTTGGAACGACTCAGGAAAATCCCCATTGTTCAAGTCGCTTGTGAAAAAACTGGGGTTAGTCGGGCTACTTACTATCGATGGCAAACCGATGATTCTAGCTTCGCCAAAGAATGTGACAAGGCAATTCTGGAAGGTAGACAAAATATCAATGACATGGCTGAGTCAAAACTAGTTAGTTCCATTAACGACAAAAACATGTCTGCAATACGCTTTTGGCTTAATCACCATCACTCCGCCTATTCTACCCGAGTTGAAGTGACCACGGTTAATCAAGACAAAGAGACCAGTCTATCCAAAGAAGAGAGAGAATTACTAGATAAAGCAATCGAAATGGTGGCTTTTATGCCACCAAAAACAAAAAGAAAGAAAAATGATTAACGACCAAACAATTTATAGGCAAATTCAAGAGAATCCTGACTTCAGAAAAGCTTTGGCTCAGGAAAGTTTAATGTGGTTTTTTGCCATTTACTTCCCTCACTACATCACTTCACCCACAGCCGATTTTCAAAAAGAAATGCTTGAACTGTTTCAAAATAAAAATATTCGCAAGGTAGTAATCACCGCATTTCGTGGCTCAGCCAAATCAACCCTAGGAACTTTGGTTTATCCAATTTGGTCTCTGGTAGGCAAACCTCAAAAGAAATACACATTGGTCATGAGTCAAACTCAGGAACTAGCCAAACAAATTCTGACTAACATCAAAGAGGAACTCTCCACCAATGAACTACTACTTAGAGATTTCGGTGGCCTATCTCAAACCAATGAATGGCGATCAAACTCAATTGTAATTCCGTATTACAATGCCCGAATCTCAGCCACCTCCCAAAGCGAAAGTATCAGGGGATTGCGACACAAACAATACCGACCAGATCTAGTAATAGTCGATGACGTTGAAAATTTGGAGTCAGTTAAAACTAGGGAGAATCGAGACAAGTTATGGGATTGGTTCACGGGTGAAGTCATGCCCATAGGTGATGTGCATACCAAAATCGTGGTGGTGGGTAACCTGCTACATGAAGATTCACTAATGATGCGACTCAAAGAAAATATTACTCTGGGGAAAATGGATGGAGTTTATCGAGAATATCCACTAATTAATGCCAAAGGAGAAATTACTTGGCCAGGCAAATATCCCACTATGAAACATGTTGAGATCAAAAGACGTCAGGTAGCAGATGATTCTGCTTGGTACAGGGAATATTTACTTAAATTCATTTCAGACGATAACCGTATAGTCCAAAGGAATTGGCCACAGGTCTGGACTGAATTACCAGATTTAAAACGATACCCACCTCACTTGGTTGGCCTTGGAGTGGATATGGCCCTTTCGGAAAGTTCCAGTGCTGATTTAACCGCACTTATTCCCTTCATCTGCGTTGGTTATGGTGATAATCTTAAAGTCTATATTTTAGATTACATAGTTAATAAAAGGTTGAATTTTACTGATGCAATTAAGGAAATTAAAAAAGTATGCGAGTACTTTGATGAAGACTTTAAAAGAATGCCTACTGTCTATGTTGAAAAGGCTAATATTGAAACCGCTGCTACTCAATTACTTCGGTTAGATAAGGTTTTATCTGAGCCAGTAGATACTTCCAGGATGAGCAAACAAGAAAGATTGCAAGTGTCTACTCCGTATATCAGAGTAGGTAAGGTATTATTTCCACCCAAAGGAGCTGAACAGTTGATTAGCCAGATCATTAACTTTGGCATTGAAAAACATGATGACTTAGTAGATGCATTTACACTTATTGTTATAAAGGTGCTGGCTACTGATAGACCAACAACCCATTTTACCCAAAACGAATCAAAGGAAGATCCACATCCAGGGTTAACATGGTCACTTCGCCATATGAGCGAATTCGACATCGATGAAAAACCAATTACCTTGGATATGGTGTTTTAACCCACAGAAAGATCTTGCGATCTTTCCGAAGGTTTAATAGAAATTATTCTATTCCTTTAAGTTCTTTGTAATACCAATCTTTCATTGGGTACGAAGTATATGGTCCGTAACCCCAATTTTCTGTATCGCCATATCCAACTAAAGCTACTAAATGATCTCCAACAAAAACATAATTATCTTCTTTCCATTTTGTTAAATCTTCCTGCTCTGTTTCATAAGAGCCAAGCATATTTGTATATTGAGCATCTAGTTCAAAAGCTTTTTTATCATCATAGATACTTATATTGCAGCTCTTCTTGCATGTTTTATGTACTTCTTCAGCTATTGCTTCAGAGTTCGGCTCTCCAGGTTTAATCAACACGCTTATATTCTCATCCATCTTATCCTCAATTCTTTCCAATATTTCATATTCATATTTAGGTGTAGTAGAGACAGAAGCTGTTTCTTGCACAACCTCTTGTTGTTTTTGAGATGTATTATCCTGGGGATTATATGGTTTAGCTGAACTACTAACTAATATTATGAAAAATACTAAAATAACAAAAAATCCAACGATAATATTTTTATTCATGAAATCACCCCCCTTCTATCTAGAATGCTAACTTAAACAGAAATAAAAATCAAGTACTTTCTTGACTAAATGCTAGCACCATGCTAGTGGAGTACTAGCTCATGGCTATCAATAATTAAGACATGATAAAAATCACTAAAGCTCAATCTAAGTTTGGTCGAAAAATTCAGAGAAAACGCAAAGAAATGGGTATCACCCAGGAAGAATTGGCTTTCCGAGTCAATTTAAGTAGAACTCATATGGGTCATATTGAACAAGGGCGAAGAACTCCTTCATTAGAGGTACTTAATAAGATAGCAAGGGCTCTTAAAACATCTCCTAAAGACTTTTTTTAATTACTACGATCTCTTAATCTAGATTTTTCTATCCAAGAATAGTATCCTATTGGTATCAATGGTAGGTAAATTGTTATGGAAGAATTATTAACTCTCAGTGAAGCTGCTCAAATTTTAAAGGTTCACCCGAATACTCTACGTTTGTGGGATAAAAATGGCATTTTAAAAGCTGTAAGAATTGGTGTAAAAAAAATTCGCCGATACAAAAAAGAAGATATCGAGAAATTTATTAATCACAAAAATGGTAAATAAATATGACAAATAATCAAAACACCACTAAAGAACAAGAACGCGCAGAACTGCACCGTGCTATTTGGCAAATAGCCAATGATTTGCGTGGTAGCGTTGATGGCTGGGATTTTAAGTCATATGTGCTAGGGATGCTGTTTTATCGTTTTATTAGTGAAAATTTGACCAATTATATTAACGATGATGAACGCCGATCCGGTAAAAAAGATTTTGACTATGCAGATCTTACAGACAAAGAGGCAGAATTTGGTCGAGCCGATACAGTAAAAGAAAAAGGATTCTACATCTTGCCCAGTGAACTGTTTGTTAACGTCTCTAAGAAAGCCAAGAACAACAAAAATCTTAATGAGACATTATCGAGTATTTTTAGCAACATTGAAAACTCAGCTAAAGGTTCAAGTAGTGAAGATGATCTCAAAGGCTTATTTGCCGACTTAGATGTCAACTCAAGCAAGCTTGGAAACACTGTTGAGCATCGCAACCAAAAACTTGTCAAAATTATTGAAGCAATCGGCAATCTTCGCCTCGGTAATTATTCAAATAATACAATAGATGCTTTTGGCGATGCCTATGAATTTTTAATGACTATGTATGCTAGTAATGCTGGTAAGTCAGGAGGTGAGTTCTATACCCCACAAGAAGTAAGTGAATTGCTCGCAGAGATTACCACTGTTGGCAAAAAAGAAGTCAACAAAGTCTACGATCCTGCCTGTGGCTCAGGCTCTCTCCTTCTGAAATTTGCCAAAGTTTTGGGAAGGGAAAATGTCCGACAAGGCTTTTTTGGCCAAGAAATAAACCTCACCACTTATAACTTGTGTCGTATCAATATGTTCTTGCACGACATTAATTACAATAATTTTGACATCGCACTGGGAGATACTTTAATTGACCCTAAACATTGGGATGATGAACCATTTGATGCTATCGTTTCCAACCCTCCCTACTCAATCAAATGGGAAGGTGACTCAAACCCCATTCTTATTAACGACCCACGTTTTTCTCCTGCTGGAGTTTTAGCCCCTAAAAGCAAGGCAGATTTAGCCTTTACTATGCACATGCTTTCATGGCTCTCAACTAGTGGGACAGCTGCGATAGTTGAATTTCCAGGTGTACTATATCGTGGAGGTGCAGAAAAGAAGATTAGGAAATATCTTGTAGATAATAACTATGTAGACACAGTAATACAATTACCACCGGATCTATTCTTTGGTACTACCATTGCTACTTGTATCATTATTTTGAAGAAAAGTAAAAAAGATAACAAAATACTCTTCATTGATGCTTCAGCCGAATTTGTCCGCAACGGTAATAAAAATAAATTGAGCGAAGCAAATAGACTCAAAATTTTGGACGCTTTTAGTTCTCGCATGGACGCAGAGTACTTTGCCAAACTTGTTGATAACAAGGATATTGCCAACAATGATTACAACATTGCCGTATCAAGCTATGTTATTCCAGAAGATACTCGCGAAGTTATAAATATCACCGAACTCAACACCAAAATAAGTCAGATCGTAGCCAAACAGAACGAACTACGAAAAGCAATTGATGAAATTGTTAGTGATATAGAAGGAAACAAATAAATATATGTATATATCAAAAATTCAGCTTCACAACTTCAAAGGATACAAAGGTGATCATGAAATAAACTTTGACAAAGGAGTAAATTTTTTTGTTGGTGATAATAATTGTGGAAAATCATCAGTTTTTGAAGCGATTGATTTTATCCGAACCAAAAAAAATCGTGATGAAGTTATCACAAAGACTGAGCTTGAAGAAGATGATTTTGTATCTATTGAGATTGAATTTGTGGGTGATGATCTAGAATTACTAGTTCAAACAGAACCCTTGAAAAAGTATCAATCATATTTGATAAATTCTAATGGTCAAAAAAGTATACGTGTCATGCGTTCTAGTGAAGAAAATGAAATTACCCAAGGCAAGAAATCAAAAAAACTTTCGATAGGGAATGTTCGCATTTTCAATCCCTCTACGAGTCAATTTGAGAACCCAACTGGAGTGGATAATACAATCACAGCCCTTTTTGATGCTCAATTTGTTTGGGCTGATACCAATTCTGGAGATATTTCTGATTTTTCAAAAACTAAAATATGCGGGAAAATTATTAATGCAATAACAAAAGATTTTGTTAAATCTGCTACATGGGAAAATTTTAGAAAGTCCCACAAAGAAGCTTTCGGCGATGGCAAAGATAGTATTGCTACGACCTTAAAGCCAGTTGAAAACAAACTAGCATCCATAATATCTGAACAATACGGAGAAACAGAAGTAAAATTTAAGTTTTCCTTGCCAGAAATCGAGAGTTTCTTTAAAACTGGAAATATTAACTTATCAGAAAGTGGAATAGAAACAAAAAGCGAAGAAAAAGGTACGGGTATGCAAAGGGCTTTGGCACTTGCACTAATTCAAGTATACGCAGATATATCCTCAGCTAATAGCGAAGGGGAATCAAAGCCAATTTTGTTTTTCATAGATGAACCTGAAACTTTTTTACATCCACAGGCTCAAAATAAACTATTAGATGCTCTTGAAAAGATTTCTAGTAAGTCACAGATCTTTATCATTACCCACTCGCCATATTTGTTGAAAAAATACAAGAAAGAAACACACTCAATGAATGTGTTTTCAAGAGATAGGGGGTTGAATAAAGTTGAACCTGGTAAAGAATTCGATCTTTTTGGTATATCAAGTCCTACTTGGGGAGAAATAAATTATTATGCATTTGGAGTTTTGACAGTTGAATTCCACAATGAGCTATACGGATTTATCCAGGCGAAAGCGATAGTTGAAGATGATAAAAATTATTCTGAAGTCGAATTTGAAAAATATTTAGTTAGTAAAGGCTTTGCTCAAGATCAGACTTACATTCGATTAAAAAAGGATGGCTCTACCGAAACTCAGACTAGAACTTTACCCACAAGAATCAGAAACATAATTCATCATCCTGAAAATACCAATAATGTGATGTTTTCATTAGATGAATTAGAATCTTCTACCGAATCACTAATTAAATTACTATGACAAAACACCAAAGTAAATTTGAAAAGCTAATATCAAAACTCTGCCCTAGAGGAGTGGAGCTTAAAAACATTGTTGATATCGCAAGTGTCACTATTGGAGAATTTGTTCATAAAAATAAACAAAAATCAGACGGTGAATATCCTGTGTATAACGGAGGAACATCTGAAACTGGATACTATGATGAATTTAATAATACAAAAGATAAAATTGTTATTAGCGCCAGAGGTGCAAATGCCGGATATGTAAATAAAATTCATAAACCTTTTTGGGCTGGAAATAGTTGTTATACGGTTGATGTGGTTAATAAGACATTGATTAATTGGGTATATGTTTATTACTATCTGAAAAACAATCAAAACAAACTAATTGGCGAACAACAAAAAGGTGGAATACCTGCGGTGTCAAAAAAACAGGTTGAAAATTTCAAAATCCCAGTCCCACCCCTTGAAATCCAAGACGAAATTGTCAAAATTCTTAATAAGTTTACAGAGCTAGAAGCAGAGCTAGAAGCAGGGCTAGAAGCAAGGAAGAAGCAATATGAATACTATAGAGAAAGATTATTATCACCCGATAATAAACTTGTGATTAATTATGTATCCATAAAAGATATTGCGCTTGATTCATTTTGGATTATGCCTTCAACACCACCTTTTGTAGCTGATGGTGAAATCCCCTACATTACTTCAAAGAATATTCGAAAAGGTCATATAAACTTTACTGATATAAAACATATTTCTCGCGAAGACTATTTGGATATTTCTAAAAATAGACCTATTATCGAAAATGATATTTTGATAAGTATGATTGGGACAATTGGAGAGGTAGCTAGAGTAAAGAAGGATGATTTGGAGTTTTATGGACAAAATATGTTTTTGGTTAGATTAAATCCAAGCTTAATAAATACGAACTATTTTTTACATTTTTTTGATTCCGCACGAATGAAGTTGTATTTCGGATCGATAAAAAATAACTCTGGACAAGGATACTTAAAGTCAAAACATATTGATTCTATTCAAATCCCTCTGCCACCACTTAAAGATCAAGAAAGAATAGCTTCAACCTTGGATAAATTTGACACTTTAGTTAATGATATCTCAATTGGTTTGCCAGCAGAACTTAATGCGAGAAGGCAACAATACGAGTATTACCGAAATAAATTGCTAACATTTAATGAATATGTCGAATAAACAAACTCACTACAATATGGTCGCACAAAACTCTGAAAGTACTGTAGTGTCTCAATATGTGCATGATGCTAATATATTGCGAGATTCTGGCTATCAAAGTGAGGCTAATCTAGAACAGGAATTTATCAAGCAACTAGAGTCTCAAGCTTATGAGTATATTTCTATAAAATCAGAAAAAGATTTGATCGTTAATCTCAGGCATCAGCTGGAAAAACTCAATAATTATACCTTTACTGATAACGAATGGGATAAATTCTTCGTTAGCACCTTAGCTAATCCTAATCAAAGTATTGTTGAAAAAACAATCACTATTCAAGAAGACTACATCAAAAACCTTACTCGTGATGATGGATCGATTAAGAATATTTATCTCATCAAAAAAGATAATATCCATGACAACAATTTACAGGTCATTAACCAATATGCGACTAATGATGGACAGCGTGCCAATCGCTACGATGTCACCGTTTTAGTTAACGGGCTTCCACTCATCCATATTGAATTAAAACGACGTGGAGTAGCCATCCAAGAGGCTTTCAATCAGATTAACAGGTACAACCGCGAAAGCTTTTGGGCCTCGTCAGGTTTGTTTGAGTACGTTCAAATATTTATTATTTCAAACGGAACACACACCAAATACTACAGCAATACAACCCGTGTCCAACACGTAAAAGATTCCAGTGAGGGTTCTGCGAAGTCAGGTAAACGAACGAGTAATAGCTTCGAATTCACCAGTTGGTGGGCAGATGCTACAAACCGACCGATTACCGATCTTGTTGATTTTGCTAAAACTTTCTTTGCCAAGCACACCATATTAAATATTCTTACCAAATACTGTGTATTTACTACCGATAAGTTGTTATTGGTCATGCGCCCATATCAAATCGTTGCCACCGAACGGATCCTTAATCGAATTGAAGTCAGTACTAACTATAAAAAACTGGGCACTGTTGAGGCTGGTGGATATATTTGGCATACCACTGGGTCAGGAAAAACATTAACAAGCTTTAAGACTGCCCAATTGGTAAGTAAATTAGCCAATATTGAAAAGGTTATTTTCGTCGTAGACCGCAAAGATTTGGATTATCAAACCATGCGAGAGTACGACAAGTTTGAGAAGGGGGCGGCCAATAGCAATACCAGTACTGCTATTTTGGCTAAACAGCTTGGTGATCCAAATGCACGAATAATTGTGACTACAATCCAGAAACTAGACCGTTTTATTAGTCGAAACAATGGTCATACCATATTTAATGGTCATGTTGTTCTCATTTTTGATGAGTGTCACCGTTCACAATTTGGAGATATGCATGCAGCCATAACTAAAGCATTTAAGAATTATCATTTGTTTGGATTTACGGGCACACCGATTTTCGCTATAAATTCTTCATCTGGGGGTCGTCCAGACTTCAAAACAACTGAGCAGGCTTTTGGTGACAAACTTCACACATATACAATCGTCGATGCCATAGCAGATAAAAATGTTTTGCCATTTAAAGTAGATTATGTCTCTACGATTCGCGAGGCAGAAGATATTGAGGATAAAAAAGTTAACGACATTGATCGAGAGGCTATATTGGCTGCTCCGGAAAGAATCGAGAATATCGTCAAATATATTCGAGAGCATTTTGATCAAAAAACCAAAAGAAATAGCTATTACAAAATTAAAGACCGCCGTTTGGCAGGAATAAACTACACACGGTCTAAAGACCGTGGTTTTAATCCTTCTCTGGCATAATTTCTTTATTGTCTTTAATGTACTTTTTTATTTGTAAGTAATTGGTTTTACCTATGGTTTCAGCAAAGTAGCCATCAGCCCAAAAACT